>DAIDKA010000022.1 GCA_027451085.1 Gammaproteobacteria bacterium | reverse complement strand
GTCAGCAGCTTGCCGCGATCGAGGTCCACGACAAACATACCGGCGCCGCCATCGACATAGGCCAGCCTGCCGTCGAGGCTCGTGTCGAACAGCGACGGCAGGTAGCCCGCCAGCATGCGTTCGGGAATGTCGATTTCCTTCAGCAGGCTCAACGTGCGCCCGTCGTAGACGCTGAGCACATCCTCGCGCTTGCCGCGGTTGTAGTGACTGTAGAAGGTTTCCACCACATAGACGCGGTCCGCGTTGTGCGAGACCGTGATCAGCCCCTGGCAGCACACCGGAACCTGGCCGAGAATCTTCGCGGTGTCGCCGTCGATGACGTCGGCGCCTGCGATGGTGTAGCTGTCGGGTATCTGGCTTTGGACAAAGACCCGGTGCGGGCCCGCCGGCGGCAGCACTGCGACGTCGCTGGTCTCTGCCGGCAACACGGGTGGCTGTGGTTTGCCCTGGCCCCAAGCGTTCAAACACAGCAGCACCGCAACGGCAGCCACTGCGGATTTTGTCAGGCTCTTGTTTCCATACACGATAGCTCGACCCCGGAAACCACACCCATTGCGTAAAGAGTGACATGCCGGAACCGAAAAGAGCAAGCACACGCCGTGTCATGAAAAGCGGGCCCTGCCGGGCGCACCAAAAAAGCCCGGCCCCTTGCGGGAGCCGGGCCGATTATTTTCAAAGAAACAGACTGGCTACTGGTGCAGTGCAGGCTGCGCGGGCGCAGCAGCACCATGCGGCGCGGGCGGCGGACCAGCCGGACCACCCGGCCCGAAGCGCGGCGGCGGCGGTGCGTTCTTGGCCAGAGTGGCCTGGTGCACCATGTAGGCGCGGATGGCTTCCGCGTCCGCAGGCGTGAGGTCCTTGGTGAACGACACCATGCCGTTCTGCTGCAGCGCGCCGCCGAGCACCACCGCCTTGAATCCATCCGCAGTCCACAGCTGCCCGGAATAACGCAGGTCCGGGAACATGCTGCTCACGGCGCGACCGTTCGGCGCCGTGTTGCCATGGCAGGCGGTGCAGTGGGCGATGTACTGTTTTTCACCCAGCGCCAGCTGCTCAGGCGTGCCGAACTCCGGCGGCGGATTGAGCGTCGGCGGGGTATAGACCGCAGGCGTGGGCAGCTTCACCGTGCCGTCGAGCTTGTACACCAGCAGGCGGGCATAGTTGGGTGCGTGGTAGGCATCGGGACCGAAAGCACCGAAGCCGGCCTGGCCACCAGCCACGGTGGCGATGTACTGCACGCCGTCAATCTCGTAGCTGGCCGAACCGCCGGTGATCTGCGCCTGGGTTTCTGCACTCCACACCTTCTGGCCGTTATCGGCGCGGAAGGCATTGAACATGTGAGTATTACCCTGGAACACCAGGTTGCCGGCGGTCGTCATGGTGCCGGAACGGGCCGTGCCCTCCGGCTGGATCCAGGCTGTCTTGCGCTTGACCGGGTCCCACGCCTGCAGATAGGACCGCGGGCCGTCGACCATCTTGGGCTGCGGCATCTGCGGGCGCTTGGTGATGTCGATGGACAGCATCTGGTTGCCCATCTTCGCGCCGGCTTCGGCCACGTAGCCGAAGCTGCCGTAGTTGGTCGGGATGTACACATACCCCGTGCCGGGGTTGAAGGACATGGGGTTCCAGACATGCGACTGGAAGCCGACCAGGTACCAGCCCTTGCCGGTCTTGCCGTAGTTGGCATCCGGGTTGAGGATCGGCCGGAAGTTCGAGTCAAAGCCGGTCAGCCAGTTGGCCGACGGGATGAACAGGTCCGCTGACAGCGCCTTGCCGGTCCTGGCGTCGAGCACGTAGAAAACACCGTTCTTCGGCGCGTGCATCACCACGTGACGCTTCTCACCGTTGATGACGAGATCCGCGGTGGTCAGCTGCGCGGTGCTGTCGAAATCGAAGCTCTCCGACGGCGTTTCCTGGTAGTGCCAGACGTACTTGCCTGTCTTCGCATTGATGGCCACGACCGAGGCGGTGAAGAGATTGTCGCCGCCGCCGGGAGAACGGACTTCCGCGGGCCAGTCCGCGCCGTTGCCGGTGCCGACGTAGACGTATCCGGTCACCGGGTCATAGGTGATGCCATCCCAGGGCGTGCCGCCACCGCCGGCCTTCCACCACTGTCCATGCCAGGTCTTGGCGGCCATGGCGAGTTCGGGCTGCTCAAAACCCTTGGCGGGATCGCCGGGCACCACCCACCAGCGCCACAGTCTCTTGCCGGTGTCGGCGCTGTAGGCGGCGAGATAACCGCGCTGCTCGAACTCGGAACCGGCCTCACCGATGAAGATGCGCCCGTCGGCGATGCGCGGCGCGCCCGTGATGGACTGCCACTTGGAGGGATCGGTGGCCTGGACCTGCCACACCTTGCGACCGGTCTTGGCGTCGACCGTCACCAGGCGCCCGTCGAGCGTGCCCCAGATGACCTTGCCGTTCCAGTACGCCACCCCGCGGTTGACGATGCCGCAGCACAACTTGACTGCATACTGCCCCGGCACCTTCGGGTCATACTTCCACAGCGGCCTGCCGGTCTTCGCGTCAAAGGCGTAGACCTTGCTCCAGGGCGTGCTGATGAAGATACGGCCGTCGACCACGATGGGCGTGGTCTCGTAGCTGCCACCCTTCTCCTGCAGATCCGCGTACCAGGCCAGGCCCAGCCGGCTGACATTGTCGACGTTGATCTGCTGCAGCGGGCTGTAGCGCTGCTCGCTGTAGTCACGGCCGTACGAGGGCCACTCGCCGGCATTCTTCGGCAGATCGGCTGGATCCACCGTGGCGGCCCGCGCAGGCGCCGACAGGATCAGGACAGCCGTAACGGCCGCAGCGCCGAGCGCTGCGAGAAAATGAGTACGCATATGGTAGAAACCCTCGGGCGCAGCGCGCTGATGTCCATCCATGCCCTGGCTGCGGCGAGCATCGTCACACAATAGTTGCAAAGCCAACAGCCGCGCAATCCAGCCAGCACACCTGTGCCCGGCGGGAAAAGAATTCGCACTCGCAAGCAGCCACCCCGGCTCCCGCGTCGTATCATGTGAATCCGACCACCCGGGGGAATCATGCGTAACCAGTTCAGGCGCGTCGCCGCGCTGCTTGCCCTCACTGTCATCGGCTGCCCGGCGGCCCATGCCGCCGGCAGCTGCTCGGACCTGCTGAAATTCGCGGCCGGTCCCGGTGTCACGATCCGGAAGGCTGAGGCCTTTGGCGCTGGCCCCATCGCCGCCCCGCCCGGTGCGCCCCCCGGCCCGGCCCTGCAGGCACCCGCGCGCTGCCAGATCGAAGGCATCATCGGCGCCCACACCGGCCGCGATGGCAAGCCCTACGGCATCCGCTTCGCCTTGGCTCTGCCCGAGCACTGGAACGGCCGTCTGTTGTACCAGGGCGGCGGCGGCCTCAACGGTTCGGTGCTGCCGCCGACGGGCTCGACGGCAGCGGGGAATACACCCGCCCTCGTCCGTGGTTTTGCCGTGGTCAGCAGTGATTCCGGACACGAGGGCGCCGTGTTCGACTCCAGCTTCATGGCGGATCAGCAGGCGCTGCTGGACTTCCTGTACCAGGACATCGGCAAGGTCATGGCGGTGGCGCGACCGCTGGTCGCCGCGCATTACGGCAATGCGGCGGCACACAGCTACTTCGTGGGCTGCTCCACGGGCGGCCGCGAGGCCATGATCGCGGCACAACGCTATCCGGACGAATTCGACGGCATCGTGGCCGGTGCCCCCGCCATGCGCACCAACTACTCGAACCTCGCCACCTCCTGGATCAGCACCCAGCTGAACGCGGTGGCGCCGAAGGATGCGCAGGGCCACCCGATCACCGGCCAGGCGTTGTCCGACGGCGACCGCAAGTTGTTCGTCGACAGTCTGCTCAAGGCCTGCGATGCGCTCGACGGAGTCAAGGACGGCATGATCTTCAACGTCCGCGGCTGTCACTTCGATCCCGCGGTGCTGCAGTGCCCTACCGGCAGAAAGACCGACCAGTGTCTGACCACCGCACAGGTCCATGCCATCAAGGCCGGCTTTGCCGGACCCAAAACCCCCGAGGGCATCGCGATCTATACCGGCTTTGCCTATGACACCGGCATCGGCTTCAAGGGCATGGGCATACCCGGCCTGCTGAACGGGGCGCTCGTGCCGGTGGGACCGGCGCCCACGGACACCACCATGGACGTGGCAGCCCGGGCTGCGGCGGCGCACGATGCGCGGGAGATGGCAGGCGACACGGATGCCTGGACCAACCTGTCGTCCTTCACCGCGCATGGCGGCAAGCTGATCTTCTTCCACGGCATGAGCGATCCGTGGTTCTCGGCCCTCGACACGGTGCGTTACTACGAACAGCTGGGCAGGGACAGCGCCAATGGCCCGGGCCCGGTCGACGGCTGGAGCCGCCTGTTCCTGGTGCCGGGCATGAGCCACTGTGCTGGTGGTGAGGCGACACTCGACCAGTTCGACATGCTGTCGGCCATCGTCAGCTGGGTCGAACAGGGCAAGGCGCCGGCGCGGGTGATCGCCACGGGCCACGACTTCCCGGGCCGCAGCCGGCCGCTGTGCCCGTATCCTCAGCACGCCCAGTACAAGGGCAGTGGCAACTCCGAGGACGCTGCGAACTTCAGCTGCCACATTTAGGCAAGGGTCATTTTCCGCGCCAGGGGCCCGGGGCAGGCCTCTGGCTTTCGACCCACCGGGGGCGGAGAATCCGCCCTCTTTAAATATCTGTTAGCGACCCGACCCACCATGTCCAACAAGCTGTCCCCCGCTGAAGCTGCTCTTCGAGACGCCGCCCGCGACTATCACCGCCTGCCGACCCAGGGCAAGATCTCGGTCACTCCGACCAAGCCGCTGACCAACCAGCGCGATCTGTCGCTGGCCTACTCCCCGGGGGTCGCCTACCCCTGTCTGGATATCGCGGCCGATCCGCGCACGGCGGCGGATTTCACCTCGCGCTCGAACCTCGTCGGCGTAATCACCAATGGCACGGCGGTGCTGGGGCTGGGTGACATCGGGCCGCTGGCGGCCAAGCCTGTCATGGAGGGCAAGGGCTGTCTGTTCAAGAAGTTCGCCGGCATCGATGTGTTCGACATCGAGCTTGCCGAGCGCGACCCGGACAAGCTGATCGAGATCATAGCCTCCCTGGAACCGACGCTCGGTGGCATCAACCTGGAGGACATCAAGGCTCCGGAGTGCTTCTACATCGAGCGCAAGCTCACCGAACGCCTGAACATTCCGGTGTTCCATGACGACCAGCACGGCACTGCCATCATTTCTGCCGCGGCCATTCACAACGGCCTGGAACTGGTCGGCAAGAACATCGGCGAGGTGAAGCTGGTGGTCTCCGGCGCCGGCGCCGCGGCCATCGCCATCCTCGACCTGCTGGTGGGCCTGGGACTCAAACGCAGCAACGTGTTCGCATGCGACTCGAAGGGACTCATCCATGATGGCCGCGACGGAGTGACGGCGGAAAAGGCGCGCTACTCGCAAAAGACCAGCCTGCGCACCCTGGCCGACGTCATGCCGGACAGCGACGTGTTCCTGGGCTGCTCCGCCGGCGGCGTGCTGACACAGGAAATGGTCAAGGGCATGGCTGCAAAGCCCCTCATCCTGGCTCTTGCCAACCCCGAGCCTGAGATCCGCCCGGAACTGGCCAAAGAAGTGCGCCCGGACTGCATCATCGCCACGGGCCGTTCGGACTATCCGAACCAGGTCAACAACGTACTGTGCTTCCCCTATATCTTCCGCGGCGCGCTCGACTCGGGCGCCACCAAGATCACCGCACAGATGAAACTCGCCTGCGTGAAGGAGATCGCCGACCTCGCCAAGGCCGAGATCAGCGAGGAAGTGGCCAGCGCCTACGCAGGCCAGGAACTGGAGTTCGGCACCGATTACATCATTCCCAAGCCGTTCGATTCACGGCTGATCCTGCGCATCGCGCCGGCGGTGGCCGCCGCGGCCGCCGCATCCGGAGTCGCCACCCGGCCGATCGCCGACCTTGAAGCCTATCGCCAGCAGCTGGCGCATCAGTTCTCCTCCGGCGGCATGCTGACGCGGCCGGTGTTCGGCACCGCGCGCGCCTCGCGGGCCAAGCGCATTGCCTTCGCTGAAGGCGAGGACGAGCGCGTGC
>DAIDKA010000021.1 GCA_027451085.1 Gammaproteobacteria bacterium | reverse complement strand
AGGGCTCATTGGATACAACCGCCATGAACGCCGTCTGCAGATAAATAGAGCCTGGACACGCACTCGCAGACCTGAAGCCGCGGATAAACTGGCTGTAGCTACTACTAAGCTGCATCGCTCGCGCCAGCAGGCTCGCGGCGAGTATGCTTGGCGCCGTGTAATCACAATACGGTGGCGGGTTTCATGCAGGAATTCACGGAAGCATTGCCAGGGGGCTGCCTGTGCGGCCAGGTGCGGTACTCCTTGCGCGGACCGGCGCTGTTCGTCAGTCAGTGCTGCTGCAAGGACTGCCAGAAAGCCACGGGCACCGGGCACACCACCATCGTGGGCGTGCATCGCAGCCAGTTGCAGATCACCGCGGGGACTCCGAAGACCTTCCAGTCCCGGGGTGAGTCCGGCGGCGATGTCGTGCGGCACTTCTGCGGCAACTGCGGCGGCCGCCTGTATACCTCGGGAACCCTGCCCGGAGAGTTGATCATGATCCAGGCCGGGTCGCTGGATGATCCGGCCCGGGTACATCCGGAGAGCGTGGTGTACGCCAAGGATGCGCTGCCCTGGGACCGGTTTGATCCGGCCTTGCCACGGTTCGAGAAATTGCCGGACCGCGGCGCCACCTGAGGGATCGCAGGTCCGCCGGTGGCGGGCTCAGGCGTGCTGGCTGAGTGCCTCGCACAACCGCTGCACCCCGGCCTCATCCTGGTTCCAGGAGGCGACGAAGCGGGCCTCGCCACTGGCCGCCGCGCCCCAGTCGTAGAACCCGAAGCCGGCGGCACGCAACGCGTCCTTGCGCGCATCTGCCAGCCGGAGGAATACCTCATTGGCCTCCACCGGCTGCAGCAGCAGGGCGCCGGCGGCATCCCCGATGCGGCGGGCCAGGCGATTGGCATGCTGCGCATTGCGCAGCCACACGCCGCTGTCGAGGTAGGCGAGCAGTTGGGCTGCGGCAAAGCGGGACTTGGACAGCAGGTGGCCCGCGCGCTTGCGGCGCAGTTCGAAGTCGCGCGCCGCGGTGGGATCGAAGAACACCACGGCCTCGGCCGCCAGGGCGCCGTTCTTGGTGGCGCCGAAGGACAGGACATCGACGCCGGCGCGCCAGGTGATGTCCCCCGGGTGGCAGTTGAGAAAAGCCAAGGCATTGGCGATGCGGGCGCCGTCCATGTGCACCTTCAGGCCGTGGCGCCGCGCCACGGCGCTCAGCGCGGCCACATCCTGCGGACGGTACACGGTGCCCAGTTCGGTGGCCTGGGTGAGTGTGACGGCGGCGGGTTGCACCGAGTGCACGCTGACGGCCTGTTCCTCGATGCAGTCAGCGAGTGTCGCGGGGATCATGCGCCCCGCGGCGCCCGGCACCAGCTTCAGGCGCGCGCCGCCGGAGAAGAACTCGACCGCGCCGCATTCATCCTCGACCACGTGCGCGCCGCTGTGGGCGTACACGCAGCCATAGGGAGGACTCAGGGTGGCGAGCGCCAGCGCATTGGCGGCCGTGCCGGTGGTGACGACAAAGACCTTCACCGGGGTGCCGAACCAGGCGCTGAAAGCCTCGTCCAGCTTCAGGGTCCAGGGATCGTCCCCGTAGGACTTGCACGCGCCGCTGCCGGCCGCGCCGATGGCGGCCAGCAGTTGCGGCGCGACGCCCGCGGTGTTGTCGGAAAAGAAGGCGAGGTCTGGATTGAATGCCGCCATGGGAGTCCTTGAAAGTCAGTACCTGCCCGCCTCGGCGGGCTTGCTCAGTCGCTGCGCCAGCGGAAGGTCAGCGCGCCTACACCCAAGAACAGCAGGGTGGTGCCGCCGAGATAGGCGAGGTCGGGCAGGATGCCGCCGATGCCGGCGCCGTCCAGGGCCACAGCGCGCGTGGCGTGCAGAATGTGCGTCAGCGGCAGGACCTGCGCGAGCCATTGCAGCCAGCGCGGGGAGCCTTCGAGCGAGAACCAGATGCCCGACAGCAGCATCATGGGCCAGGTCAGCAGGTTCAGCATGCCGCCCACGAGTTCCTCGCTGGCGAAGCGCGCGGCGATGATCAGGCCGAAGGCGATGAGCGACAGGCAGCCCAGGACGGCGATCAGCAACAGCAGGGCGGGGCTGCCGACGCTGTGGAAGCCGATCACGGTACCGACGCCCAGGTACAGGATCAGCGTGATGGCCAGGGTCAGTCCCAGGCGCGACAGCACCTGCGCGGTGAGGAACTCGAAGGCCGTCACCGGCGTTGCCGACAGGCGCTTCAGGAAGCCGTTCTTGCGGTAGCGCACCACCACGTAGCCGGCGCCCATGATGCAGGTGAACATCATGTTCATGCCCAGCACGCCGGGAAACAGCCAGTCGATGTAGCGCACGGCGCTGCCGGTGATGGGTTGCCGCTGAGCCTGCGGGTCCGCCTGCAGCAGCAGCTTCTCGGCCACGTAGCCCTTGGGGGAGTCCTGCACCGACCAGTAGCGCGCGGGCCGGCCGCGCAGGTCCAGCAGCAGGTCGAGGTCGGCGCGGGACACGGCATGGACGGCCTCGGCCGGGTTGTGCTCGGGCACGAACTGGAAGTAGCGCTCGTGCAGGAACGCGTAGTTCTGTTGTGGCCCCAGCACCCCGACCTTGAACAGCGGGCGCGGCGGCCCGCCGAAGATGATGCCCATGGCGATCACCAGCGCGACCGGCACCCCGACGGTGAAGATCAGGGAGGCGCGGTCGCGCACGAACTCGAGGTTGCGGGCGTGCCAGACCGCCAGCAGCCGGCGCAGGCTGAATCCCCTGTTCAGGTTGTTCATGAGCGCAGCGCCTCGCCGGTGAGCTTCAGGAACAGTTCCTCCAGGTTCGCCACGCCGTATTCGGCCAGCAGCTGGGGCGGGGTGCCCTGAGCGATGATGCGCCCATGGTCCACGATCACGATGTCATCGCACAGCAGCTGGGCTTCCTCCATGTAGTGCGTGGTCAGGATCACGGTCTTGCGCTGCGCCTTGATGGACTGCACCAGCTCCCAGAACCGGCGCCGCGCCTGCGGGTCAAGTCCCGTGGTGGGCTCGTCCAGGAACACGATGGCCGGGTCGTTGATCAGTGCCACTGCCAGCAGCAGCCGCTGCAGCTGCCCGCCGGAGAGCTTCTTGTTGTCCCGGTCCACCAGGTTTTCCAGCGCGCACAGCTTGATGGCCGCGTCTACGGACATCCCCTGGTCGTACAGGCTGCGGAACAGCGCGAGGGTCTGGCGCACGGACAGAAAGTCCTGCAACGCTGTTTTCTGGAACAGGATGCCGGCCTCGGCCTGGAAGCGCCTCCCCAGGGGCTCGCCGCGGTAGCGGACCTCCCCGGCGGTGGGGCTGAGGATGCCCTCCATGATCTCGATGGTGGTGCTCTTGCCGGCGCCGTTGGGGCCCAGCAGGCCGAAGCAGGTGCCCTCGCGCACGGTGAAGGACAGGCCGTCCACGGCGGTGACGCCACCGGGATATTGCTTGACCAGACCCTTGACCGCCAGGAGGGGCACGGAGTCGGCGTGCGCGCGGTTGTCGATTATCATGTGCGCCATTGAACCAGCTTTCCCTTTTGTCCGACAACGACACAGCGCCCTGGGCGGTGCGCGAGAGCGCCCGTGCCCGCCGCCTGGCCGTGCGCGTACATCGTACCGGGCGGGTGGAGGTGGTGGTGCCTCCGCGCACCCCGCCGGGCGCGGTGCAGCGCTTCATCGAGGCTCACCGCGGCTGGATCGAGGACCGGCGGGCCGCCGCCCTGCGTTCGCGGCCGCCGCAACAGCCGTTTCCGCCTGAGAACATCGAGACGGCGGCCAGCGCCGAGCGCTGGCGCCTGCACCTGGCCGGGGGCGGCGGGCGGCTGCGCCTGGCGACCTACGACCACCTGCTGATCGTCAGCGGCGAGGGCGGGCCGGCGGCGCTGCGGGAGAAGCTGCTGGAGTGGCTCATGGACCGGGCCCAGGCGGTGCTGGAACCACTGCTGGCGCAGGTGGCACGCGAGCACGGCTTCAGCTATGGCAAGGTGGTGATCCGGCGCCAGCGCACCCGCTGGGGCAGCTGTTCGTCCCGGGGTACGATCAGCCTCAACGTCTGCCTGCTGTTCCAGCCGCCCGAGGTCGTGCGCTACCTGCTGGTGCATGAGCTGTCCCACACCCGGCACATGAACCACTCGCCGCGCTTCTGGGCCTGCGTTGCCTCCTGCTGCCCGCAGTGGCGCACGCTGGACCGGCAGCTGCTGCAGGGCTGGCGCCATGTACCATCCTGGGTTTTTGCCGCCACGGACGCATGATGAACAAGCCGCCCTACGACAAGACCGAGCGCGTGGACCTCAGCGACGAGGCGGTGCACTGGGACCTGGGCTCGTCGCTGTCCTACGGGGAGTACCTGCGCCTGCCCCTGCTGCTCGATGCGCAGAAGCCCCTGTCCTACGAGCACGATGAAATGATGTTCATCGTGCTGCACCAGGCCGCGGAGCTGTGGATGCGCCTGTTCCTGCATGAGCTCAACGCCGTGGTCGATTGTGTGCAGCGGGACAACCTGGGACCCTCGTTCAAGATGCTCACCCGCATCGCGCGGGTGCAGACCCAGCTGCTGAACACCTGGGACGTGCTCGCCACCATGACGCCCGCGGACTACTCGGCCTTCCGCAATGTCCTGGGCCGTGCCTCGGGCTTCCAGTCGGTGCAGTACCGGCTGCTGGAGTTCACCCTGGGGAACAAGAACGCGGGCTACATCACCGTGCACAAAAAACACCCCGAAGACCACGCGCGGCTGAAGGTGGCGCTGGAGTCGCCCTCGCTGTACGACGAGGTGCTGCGGCTGCTCAGCCGCCGCGGCTACGGCATTCCCGAGGACCACCTGTCGCGGGACTTCACCCAGCCGTACCGGGCCAGCAAGCAGGTGGCCGGCGCCTGGCTCGGCATCTATCACAACGCCGCCAAGGAATGGGAGCTGTACGAGCTCGCCGAACGGCTGATCGAACTCGACCACCAGTTCCAGCTGTGGCGCTTCCATCACCTGAAGGTCGTCGAACGCATCATCGGCCACAAGCGCGGCACCGGCGGCACCAGCGGCGTGTCCTACCTGGCCAAGGCGCTGGAGCTGAAGTTCTTCCCGGAACTGTGGCAGGTGCGGACCTCGATGTAGCTGCGACCGCCGCGCAAGCCTGCTGCAGCAGGCGGCTACCAGCGACCGGTGTCGATCCCCAGCCTGCGCGCCTGCCGGCACGCCTTCGCGCTCGCATTGACCAGGTGCGCCTCGTCGGCAAGCTGCATGTGCGGCAGGTCGCTGCAGGTGTTGCCATAGGCCACGGTGGGCAGCCCCGGATGGCGGGCCTTGAGGGCCTCGAAGCAGCGCACCTTTTCCTCGCCGCGCCGGTTGGGCGTGGTGAGTGAGCCTTCAAGCCGGTCCTTGTTCCAGCGCAGGCCGGTGCATATGGTCTCGGTGAACCCCAGCCGGCGGCCGATGCCGGGCACGTACAGGTCCGTGCTGGCGCTCATCAGCACCAGGATATCACCGCGGGAGCGATGCTCCGCGACGGCGGCCAGCGCCTGCGGGAAGCAGCTGCGCATCACGACCTGGTCGATAAAGCGGGCGGTCCAGGCTTCGATGTCAGCCCGGCGCGCCCCGCCCAGCGTGGCCCGGATGAAAGCCTGCTTGACGTCGCCGTGATCCGCGCGGCCCAGGAGGAAGGCCAGCACCGTGGGCAGCACCCGCAACTGCCGCAGCCGGCTGCGGCAGCTGTTGGCCAGGAACCCCCGCACATAGGGCCACAGGGTGTCACGGTGGGTGATGGTGCCATCGAGGTCGAAGACGGCGAGGCGCCGGTGGAGCGGGCCGGAGCCGGGAGGCGGCATTGCCATACCCATGCGGGAGGTTCAGCGGCCGGGCTGCCCCGGCCGCCGTTTCCGTGAGTCCTCAGGCGGCCTTGGCGGCGGCCAGCTGGCGCAGGACGTATTGCAGGATGCCGCCGTGGCGGTAGTAATCCTGCTCCTTCGGGGTGTCGATGCGCACGCGCACGCTGAACACCGTGGCCTTGCCGTCCACCGCCGTGGCGGTGACCTTGACCTCGCGCAGCTGCGGATCGCCCGCGCCTTCGATGCTGAAGGTCTCCTTGCCGGTGAGTCCCAGGCTCTGCGCACTCTGGCCGTCCTTGAACTGCAGCGGCAGTACGCCCATGCCGACCAGATTCTGGCGGTGGATGCGTTCGAAGCCTTCGGCGGCGATGGCTTCCAC
>DAIDKA010000020.1 GCA_027451085.1 Gammaproteobacteria bacterium | reverse complement strand
ACCGCGCGGCCGGCGCCCGCATCAGCGCCATCATCGCGGCCAACAGCCGTGGCTGAGACCGGGGACAAGGCGGCCGCGGCGCCTGCCCCGCAGGGCGGTGCGCCGGCGCTGCCGCCGCTGCATGGCACACCGCTGGTGCTGGGCACCATCGCGCTGTCGCTGGCCGTGTTCATGAACGTGCTGGACACCGCCATCGCCAATGTGTCGATCCCGGCGATCTCCGGCGACGTAGGCGTGTCACCGGACCAGGGCACCTGGGTGATCACCTCTTTCGGCGTGGCGAACGCCATCTCGGTGCCCCTCACCGGCTGGCTGACCCGGCGCTTCGGGCAGATCAGGCTGTTCACGGTGGCCACCACGCTGTTCGTGATCGCCTCCTGGCTGTGCGGCCTGGCCACCTCCCTGCCCGCGCTGATCGCGTTCCGCGTGCTGCAGGGCGCGGTTGCCGGCCCGATGATGCCGCTGTCACAGTCCATCCTGATGTCGAGCTATACCCGCCAGCGCCAGGGCACCGCCCTGGGGCTGTGGTCGCTCACCAGCCTGGTCGCACCGGTGGTGGGTCCCGTGCTGGGCGGCTGGATCACCGACAATTATTCCTGGCCCTGGATCTTCTACATCAACATCCCCGTGGGCGTCGTCGTGGTGGTGGTCTCCTGGAGCATCTACCACAAGCGCGAAACCCCGACAGCGCGTGTTCCCATCGATGGCGTGGGCCTCGCCCTGCTGATGATCTGGGTGGGCTCGCTGCAGGTGCTGCTCGACCAGGGCAAGGACAAGGACTGGTTCAACTCGCCGCTGATCATCACGCTGACGATCATCGCGGCGGTGGGCTTCGTCGTCTTCCTGATCTGGGAGCTTACCGACAAACACCCTGTCGTCGACCTGACGCTGTTCCGGCTGCGCAACTTCTGGGTCTCGATCGTGTGCATCCTGCTGGCTTACGGCCTGTTCTTCGGCAACGTGGTGCTGCTGCCGCTGTGGCTGCAGCAGTACATGGGCTACACCGCCACCCAGGCCGGCATGGTGCTGGCGCCCGTGGGCATCCTCGCCGTGACCTTCACGCCGCTCGTCGGGCGCTTCAGCCACCGGGTCGACCCGCGTGTGCTGATCACCATCTCCTTCGGGGTGTTCTCGCTCGTGATGCTGATGCGGTCCCGCTTCACCACCAATACGGACATCATCACCCTGCTGATACCCACGTTCATCCAGGGTGTGGCGCTGGCGACCTTCTTCGTGCCGCTGCTGACCCTGAACGTATCCGGCCTTGCGCCGGCACGCATCCCCAACGCCGCGGGCCTGTTCAACTTCGCCCGCATCACCGCGGGCTCCTTCGGCACCTCGATCTTCACCACGTTGTGGGATCACCGCGCCACCCTGCATCACGCGCGGCTGGTGGAGCACCTGCCGGCCGGAGACCCGACAGCGTCGGCGGCCTACTCGGCGCTGCAGAACGGCGGCCTCAGCCAGCAACAAAGCTATGGCCTGGTCAACCAGCTGATCAACCAGCAGGCCTTCATGATGTCCGCGGATGACCTGTTCTACGTCTCGGGCCTGATCTTCATCCTGCTCATCGGCCTGGTGTGGCTGGCGCATCCACAGAAGACCGGATTGCCCGCGGCAGTGGATGCGGGCGGGGCCCATTGAACGCGGGTCTTTCCAGGAGATCACCGGAGCGACGAATCAGCACCTCGAGCGCCGGCGAGCGCTCGGCCGTCCCGTTGGCTTGGGTCACCCGCATCTCAACGACGAGACCATGCCGGTTCTCGCTCACGGCCTGACCGGGGTTCGCGAGCACCGAAAAATCACACCACCGCGTTGAGTGCTCTGGCGATCGGCAGTCGCCCCGCGCGGATCGCCGGAAACAGTCCACCCACCATGCCGATGACGCAGGCCCATGTGATGCCAATCACCACGAGACCCGGCGTTACGCTCATCGCGTAGGCAACCGGCGGCTGCAGGCCACTGAGCTGCATGCTCGAGACGTGCCCGTCAAACAGCACCCAGGCGCACGCCGCTCCGATCAAGGCGCCGGCAATCGCCAGCACCAGCGACTCGGCAAGCACGGAAACCACTACGGGACCGGCGCCAAAGCCGATCGCGCGGAGCGTCGCTATCTCGGTCGACCGGGCGCTGACCGCGGCATAGAGGCTGTTGAGCGCTCCGAACAGCGCCCCTGCGGCCATCATCCCGCCGATGAAGAATCCGATCCATCTGAGGATGATGTTGAGCACCCGGGACTGGGCGGCGGCAAAGGTGGACTCGCGATACACATCCACATGCAGCGTAGGATCACTTGCGAGCGCGCGCTTCAGCTGATTCAGCGAGCCAGGGCCAGCGAGCCGGACCGTCATGCTGTGGTACCAGTTGCGCTCATATGCGGACAGCAGCGTCTGGGCGTCGGTCAGGATCTGTGAATCGAGCAGGCTCGCCGCGGAGGTTGAAAAAATTCCCACGACCACCCAGTCCCCGTTCTGGAACGACAGATGGCTGCCGAGCCCCAATCCGTAGCGGGCTTCGAGGTTGCGTCCAACGATGAGTTCGTGCAATCCCGGTTGGAACATCCGACCGGCGACGAGTCGGACCTCCGGCCGCAGTTCTGGCTCAGTAGTCCCGACGCCGCGCAGCGCCACGTTGGCCGACCGGCCGCTCCCCTGCTGCACTTGAATCTGGGCGAGTGCCTCAGCGTCCGCGATCGGACGCCCGGCGGAGTCCTCGGCGATGCCCGGGGCATTCATGATGTTGGGCACCGCGCCGGCCGGAATGCTGCTCATCGCCTCCTGGAGCGCGCCGCCTGACAGGACGAGGGCTCGATCGGGACTGCCGGCTCCGGCGATCGTGCGCGAGAATCCCACTGCCATCGACAGGACGCTTACCAGCACCGCGACGACGCCGGCGATGCCGATGACGATGACAAGCGAGGCGCTGGCACGCTGCGGCAGGTTGCGCAGATTCATGCCGACCACCGCGGCGATTTGCCGGAACAGGCTCATCGGGACTCCTTCAGCGCACTGCCAGCGCATCAATGATGGACAACTGCCGCACGCGCCAGGCGGCCGGCAGTGCGCTCGCGAGCGCGAGCAGGACGGCGATGCCGATTCCGATCGCAAAGACAATCCACGGCAGATGCAGTCCGGGTATCTGGCCGGCCGCCAGCCTCCCAACAGCCGGCAACAGCAGATGGGCGGCGAGCAGGCCGAGCGCCGCTGCACCCACGCCGAGCACACCGGACTCGCTCAAGACCAGCGCGGCCACGCCCGCATCGGTGAAGCCGAGGGTCTTCATCACCGCGAACTCGTGGATGCGCTCGCGGTAGGACTGCATGAGGGTGCTGCCTGTGAGCAGCAGCAGCGTTGCGAAAGCCGCACCGACGATCGCCTCCACAAAGAAATCAAGATCGCCTATCTGCGCCAGCTGTCCCTGGGCGCTTGCCTTCTCCGTCTCGGTACGCGTGCGGTTCGGCGAATTCGCAAACAGGTTGTCGATGGCGTTGCTGATCGCCGCCGCTTGAGCGGCATCCGCGATGTCCACCTGATACATCTGCACCGTTCCGGCATCGGTGGCGCGCGCCGTATCGTAGTAGGGATAGTTCATCAGCAGCAGCGACTCGTCCCGCGAGGGATAGCCTGGCATATCGAAGGTGCCCACGATGTCGAACGTCCAGTCCGGGCTCCCATCCTTCTTCATTGCATTCAATGCGTGTATGGGCACATGATCGCCCGCCTTCCAGTGCAGCCGCAGGGCCAGCGCGGGCGTGATGAGTGCTCCTGTGCGCGTACGCAGGAAGGCTGCCAGTTCGCCGGGTGGCACGGAAAACAGGTTGGAATTCAGCGCAAGGTAGTTCGCGCCGACCGGCAGCACGATCACGATATTGTTCAGCGACTGGTAATCGCCGATGAAGAGCGAGCGGTACGTCGCACCGGTCACGCCGTGGACGGCCTCAATTTGCGGCAGGTACGCGAGCGGCAACGGCAGTCCGGCGGGGTTCATGACGGTGAGAACGTTGAGCCGTCCCTGGTCGACCATCTGCTTGAAGGCGGTGTCGATTCCCTGCAGCATGCCGAAGAGCACGAACGCGACGATGATCGACAGCAGCGTGAAGATCGTGCGCACCTTCTTGCGCCACAGGCCGGTCCAGACGAGGCGGAAGTACTTCATACCGCACTCTGCATTGAAGCCGCGACGAGCTGACCCTTGTCCACGTGCAGAATGCGCGAGGCGTAGTCGGCGGCCTTCTGATCGTGCGTCACCATGACGATCGTCTTGCCCTGCTCGCGATTAAGTCTTTGGAGGAGATCGAGAATGTCGCTCGCCGAAGCGCGGTCGAGGTCGCCGGTAGGCTCATCGCACACGAGCAGAGTCGGGTCTGCGATCAGCGCACGGGCGATTGCGACGCGCTGCTGCTGCCCTCCGGAGAGCTCGGCCGGCTTGTGTTTGGCGTGCGTGGCGAGGCCGACCAGTTCGAGCGCCGCGGCGACGTTGCGCTTGCGCTGGGCACCCGGTAGTGACGTGAGCAGCAACGGCAGCTCGATGTTGCGCTCGGCAGAGAGCATCGGCATCAGATTGTAAAACTGGAACACGAAGCCGACGTGCCGCGCTCGCCACTTTGCGAGCCGGCTGCTCGACAGCTGGTCAATGCGCTCGCCTGCGACTGTGACTTCGCCCGACGTCGGTCGATCGAGTCCGCTGATGAGGTTAAGGAGCGTGGTCTTGCCGGAGCCTGATGGCCCCATCAGTGCAAGGAACTGCCCGGCTGGAACTTCCAGATCCAGCTGGTGCAATACCTCCATCGTCTGCCTGCCGCGAACGTATCGTTTGACGACGTTGTGCAGGTATACCAGAGCTGTCATGTATGCCGTCCTCCTGGTGTGACTCGGTGTGCCGCTCGCTCGAAGGAGCGCGCGGTTGCCGCGCGCGCCGCGCTCTCTCCTTTCATTGCGTGATACGGACCCTCACTCCGTCGTGGAGCTTGCTGAAATCCCCTATCGCAATGCTCACGCCGGGGTCCAGCCCCGAGAGAACCCACTGACTGTCGCCGCTCCGCGCCCCGAGCCGCACGGTGTGCCCCGTGACCGTCTCGTGGTCTATCACAAACACCGTGGCTGTGCCGGAGTCGTTGCCGGTCTCAACCGCCGCGAGGGGAACGATGACGACCGCATTTCCCTGCGGCTGTGAACTTGCGGCTGACGAGTCCACAGCCGCGGTCCCGGCGGGCGGCGCATCGGACAGGAACGACACCCGCGCGCCCATCTGGGGCAGCACGCGCGGGTCGCCCTCCTCCTTGAATCCCACCCGCACCGATACCGTCGCCTTGGACTTGTCGGCAGTTGGGATGACTGCGATGACCTGGGCCGGAATATGCCAGTCGGGGTAGGCATTGAGAGTGATTGTCGCCGTCTGCCCCGCGTGCACCCGGCTGATGAAGTTCTCGCTCACGTCCACATCGACCTCAAGCGAGCTCATGTCGACGATATCGGCTATTCCTCCGCCGCTCGAGAACTGGGGCGAGACGATCTGCCCGGGCTGGGCATCCTTTGCCGTAACCACGCCGTCGAATGGCGCGCGAATGATGGTGTACTCCAGATTGCGCTGGTTGATGGCGACAGCGGCCTGGGCCGCGGCGAGGTTCTCAACGTCGATTTCGACCGCAGCCTGCGAGGCGTCGTAACTCGCCTTGGTGGTATCGAAGGTGTCCTGGCTGATCAGACCTTCAGCGAGCTCCTTCTGCTCGCGCGCGTAGGTGGGCCGCGCATCGGCCGCGGCCAGTTTCGCCTGGGCGAGTGTCGCGCGCGCCGCCGCCACCTGCTCCATGGACTGCTGGAGATTGGCACGGTACATGGCATCATCGAGTCTCGCCACGATCTGGCCCTGTCTGACCTTTTCGCCCGCCTGGATCAGCACCGCATCGACCCTGTCGATCAGCTGGGATGAGACCGTCGCCTCACGCATCGCGACCACGTACCCCGAGGCATCAAGGATCGAGCCGGCCATCGGGGGAGCGGTGCCGCCCGAGCTGGGCGCGCGCGCGATGACCACCTGCACCGGAACGCCTTCGGCGTGAGAGTTCCACCAGTACGCAAGTCCGCCTGTCGTTGCCAGCGCGACGAGCACGATGCCCACGATGAGGCCAGCGCCAGCCCACCGGCCACCGTTGCGCGCAGGCGCCGGTGGTGGCCGGTCGATCCGCAACTGCTCGAGAAGCGTGGACTTCTGGTCCATGGAGGTGATCTTCTTCAGGGGCTAGATGGTGGCGGGGACCAGGCCGCGAGCCCGGGAAGTGTGCCGGGATCGCTACGATTCCACCACCCACCCCCGAGTGCTGCGAAGAGCGTGACAGTGTCGGTGTAGCGACTCGCGAGCGCTCGAATTTCGTTGATGCGCGCCTGTTGATAAAGCTGCTGCGACTGAAGCAGCGTCACGGAGTCCACCGCCCCGATGGCATATTGCCTCTGCGTCAGGGAAAGACTCGCCTGAGCCGCGTCGAGCGCATCGCGCTGCGACTTGAGCGCTTGGGCGTCGTTCTGCAATTCGGTCAACGCATCAGCGACGGACTGGAACGATTGGAGCACCACCAGCCGGTACTGTGCGACCGCCCGATCATAGGCGGCAGTCGCTGCGCGTCGTTTGGCGCGCAGCATGCCGCCCTCGAAGAGCGGCGCGGTGATCTGGCCGCCAAGGCTCCAGATGCCGGAACTGGCTTCGGCCAAGGTTGCCGCGCTCGTGGACTCATTCCCGAAGGTCGTGGCGTACAGGGTAAACTGGGGCAGCATGTTGGCCGTGGCAACGCCGATGTTGGCGCTCATCTGATGCATGACGGCCGCCTGCTGACGGATATCCGGGCGTTGCGCCACGAGGGAAGATGGGAGGCTCACCGGCAGATTCTGCGGCAGCTCCAGGTCGGAAAGTCGCAGCTTCACCGGCGCTGCATCGCGCGGCGAGCGTCCGGTGAGAAGGGCCAGTTGATGCTCGGCCTGCGCCAGCTGCTGCTGCAGCCCCGGGAGCGTCCCGCGCACGGTGGCGAGGTTGGACCGCTGCGAAAGGATGTCGCCGCGCGTCTGACTCCCGAGCTCGAAGCGGCGCTGCACGATTTGGAGCTGGTGCTCCTCGAGATCGATGATGTCGTGCGTGGCCGCGATCTGGTCACGCACCGAGGCGACCTGAATCGCCTGGGTGGCGATATTGGAAGTGAGGGAGAGATAGCTCGCCTCGAGCACGAAGCTCTGCTGCAGGGCCTGTGCCCGCAGACCCTCCACCGTACGCCGCTCCTTGCCGGAGAAGTCGAACGTGTAACTGACATTCACCGTGGCAGAAAAGAAGTTCTCGATGAAATTGGGCAGACCCGGGAAGTACAACGCGCCGGGCGTCTGGGCCCGCGATGCAGTGCCCGCGCCCTGGAGTTGCGGCAGGAAGGTGCCCTCCTCGGCCCTTAGATTCTCGCGAGCTTCATGCAGGGCCGCTTGCTGGGCAGCGATGTCGGGATAGCTCGCCATCCCTGCTCGCATCAGCGCGTTGAGCTTGGCCGAACCAAACAGGGTCCACCACTGCCCGCTCAAGTCGCGACCGAGCTCAAAACTCTGCGCCTCCCCTCCCGGCCCCGCGATGCCGGTGGAAACGGTTCGCGCCGGTAGTCCGTCAGGCGTATACCCATCTTGCGTGGGTCCGGCCGGCGGGTGGTAGTTCGGTCCGACGGCGCACGCG
>DAIDKA010000019.1 GCA_027451085.1 Gammaproteobacteria bacterium | reverse complement strand
TTCTGGTGCCCGGAGCGCACGATGCCGAACACGCGCAGCAGGCCGTAAGCGGAGCGGCTGGTCAGCCACAGCACCGGACGCGCGATCACCACCAGCGCGCTGTAGAGGTGTGTCGACGCCAGGGCGACCTTGTCGGGATAGGTGGCCCCGAAGATCTTGGGAGTCAGTTCGCCGAACACGATCATCACCACGGTGAGGATCGCACCTGCCACCGGCACGGCCAGGTGCCAGCCGGTGCGCTGCGCCAGCAGCGTGACCGCTTCGGAGGCGAACACGCTGGCCGCCGCGAGGATCACGAGGTTCACTCCCAGCCAGTCATCCGGCCGCGCCAGCAGCCGCTCCAGCACCCGGGCGGTGCGCTGGCCCGCGCGGGCCCGATGGCGCACCCGGTGGCGGTTGACCGACAGCATGGCGACCTCGGTGCCGGAGGAGAAAGCGATCACCAGCAGCAGGCCGAACAGCAGCAGCACAAGGACGGAGGAGGGGGCGTCGTTCAAGGCTGGAACCTCTTGTCAGCGCCGGGTTTGCGCGCCGTTCCGGCCCCAAGCATAGGGCCAGTGGGCATCGATTTGGATGACGCCGCCCGTTCATGGGGCGCGGCGGGGCGCCACACACTATAATTGCGCCATGTTTGACAGCCTGACCACGCGGCTCAGCCGCACCGTCGATGCCCTGCGGGGGCGCGGCCGCATCACCGAGGACAACGTCACCGAGACCTTGCGCGAAGTGCGCATGGCGCTGCTGGAGGCCGACGTCGCCCTTCCCGTCATCAAGCAGTTCATCGAGCAGGTGAAGACCCAGGCCCTGGGGGTGGAGGTCGCCCAGAGCCTCACCCCCGGCCAGGCTTTCGTCGGCATCCTCCATAAGGAACTGGTGGCCATCATGGGCGGGGCACGCGCGGGCTTCAGCCTGCGGGCCCAGCCGCCGGTCGTGGTGTTGCTGGCGGGCCTGCAGGGCGCGGGCAAGACCACCACAGCAGGCAAGCTCGCGCGCTGGCTGATCACCGAGCAGCGCAAGCGAGTGCTGCTGGTCAGCACCGACGTACGCCGGCCGGCCGCCATGCTGCAGCTGGAACGGTTATGCCAGCAGGTGGGCGCGGACTACTTCCCGGCCGAGAACACCACGCCCCCGGCGGACATCGCGGCGGCCGCGCTGGCGCAGGCGCGCCGCGGCGTTTATGACGTGCTCATCGTGGACACCGCGGGCCGGCTGCATGTGGATGAGGCCATGATGCAGGAGGTGCGCGAGATCGATGCTGCCGTATCCCCGCATGAGCGCCTGTTCGTGGTGGACGCCATGGCGGGCCAGGATGCGGTCAATGCCGCGCGGGCGTTCGGCGCAGCGCTGAACCTGACCGGCGCCATCCTGACCAAGGCCGACGGTGATGCCCGTGGTGGTGCGGCCCTGTCGGTGCGGCAGATCACCGGCGCACCCATCGTGTTCCTGGGGATGGGCGAAAAGACTGACGCCCTGCAGGCCTTCGATCCGGAACGCATGGCGCAGCGCATCCTGGGGATGGGCGATGTCGTCGCGCTGGTTGAGCAGGTCCGGAAAAACGTGGACATGCAGGAGGCCGAGCGCCTGGCGCGCAAGGTCGCCTCCGGCAAGAGCTTCGACATGAGCGACCTGCGGGGCCAGCTGGAGCAACTGCAGAAGATGGGTGGCGTGGGCTCGCTGCTGGATAAATTGCCAGGCATGGCGTCCCGCAAGGCTGCAATGTCCGCGGACGACGGTGACAGGCAGATCCGCAGGCAGATCGCCATCATCAATTCCATGACCCCCAAGGAGCGCCGTACTCCCGCGATCGTGGACGGTTCACGCCGCCGCCGCATCTCCAGGGGCGCCGGGGTGCAGGTCCAGGACGTCAACCGGCTGCTCAAGCAGTTCATGGAGATGCAGCGCATGATGAAGGCCATGAAAGGCGGCAAACTCAAGCGTATGCTGGGGGCTCTCAAGGGCCAGACCCCTCCAGGGTTTCCTTGAACCACCCTGTTGAAAACCCGTGGATTATTGCCAGAGCATTGCGTAGAATCCGCGCTCTTTTTTGGGACGGGGCGGTGGTCGCCCTGTCAAGTTCAAGACAGTGGGCCTTTGAAAAGGCCTCGGAGAGCCAATGGTAACGATTCGTCTGACGCGCCGCGGCGCGCGGAATCAGCCCTTTTATCACGTTGTCGTGACCGACAGCCGCAAGCGCCAGGGCAGCGCCAGTCTGGAGCAGGTCGGGTTCTTCAACCCGATTGCCCGCAAGGGTGAGCCGAAGCTCAAGCTGGACCTGCCGCGCATCGATTACTGGGTTGGCAAGGGCGCTCAGCAGTCGGACCGCGTGGCTCAGCTGGTGACCACCTTCCGCAAGCAGGCCGTGGCCGCTGCCTGAGGGCGGGCCGGCCCGCTGCGGGCTGGCCAGAAGGACATGGAGTGGATCGAACTCGGACGGATCGGTAGTCCGTACGGGGTGACGGGCTGGATGCATGTCCAGTCGTTCACCGATCCGCTGGATGGATTGCTCGGTTACCCCGTCTGGGCCTTGCGCTTGTCGGGGGAACCCGTGCACCGCAAGCTGCTGGAAGGTCGGGTTCAGGGACGCGGCCTGGTGGCGAAGCTGGAAGATGTCGCGGACCGGGATGCGGCAGCGACCCTGAGGGGCGCGGCGATCCTGGTCAGCAGGCAGCAGTTGCCCGAACCGGGCAAACGCGAATACTACCGGGCGGACCTCATCGGTCTGCCGGTGCAGAACCTCGAAGGCGTGAGCCTGGGAGAACTGCAGTACTTCGTGGACGGGCCGGTGCACGCCCTGATGGTGGTGCGTGGTGTCCGCGAGTACTGGATTCCGGCCGTCCCGCGGTATCTGAGCAAGGTCGAACTGGGGCAAGGCGTGACCGTCGACTGGCCGGCCGATCTCGACTGACTTGGAGAGGCGGAGCAACGTGAAGATCGAGGTCGTCACGCTGTTTCCGGAACTCATCACCGGCGTGCTGAAGTACGGCGTGCTGGGGCGGGCCGCAGAACGTGGCCTGGTGAGCGTGGGGACCTGCGACCCGCGCGCGTATGCGAACGATGTGCACCGGACGGTCGATGACCGGCCGTACGGTGGCGGGCCCGGCATGGTGCTGAAGCCGGGGCCGATGCTGGCTGCGATACGCGCCGCGCACGCCCGGCTGCCCGAGGGCAGTCCGCGCATCTACCTTTCGGCCCAGGGCCGGAGGCTGGATCAGCGCGGGGTGCGTGAGCTTGCGGCGCTGCCGGGGTTTGTGCTGGTCGCGGGACGCTATGAGGGTCTGGATGAACGCATCATCCGCCTCGGGATCGACCGCGAGCTGTCGGTGGGCGACTACGTGCTCTCCGGCGGGGAGCTGCCGGCGCTGACGGTGATCGACGCAGTGACGCGTCTGTTGCCGGGCACGCTGGGAGATGAGCGTTCCAGTGTCGAGGAGTCCTTCGACCAGGGGCTGCTCGACTGGCCGCATTACACGCGGCCGGAGGTTTTTGAGGGTTTGAGTGTTCCGGGAGTGCTGTCCTCGGGCAACCATGCGGATATCCACCGCTGGCGGCTGGGGCAGGCGGTGGTGCGGACGTGGCAACGCCGCCCGGACCTGTTGCTCGCACACGGGGTTGATCCCGAGGCGAGCCGGTTGCTGGATGAACATATCGCCGCGCGGGAGCGCGGCGAAGCAGAAGAGGGTTGAAGCCATGAATATCGTTCAGGAAATCGAAAAGAGCCGCATGACGCGGCAGCTGCCGGAGTTCAATCCGGGGGACACCGTGGTCGTGCAGGTCAAGGTGACCGAGGGCGACCGTGAGCGTATGCAGGCGTACGAAGGCGTGGTGATCGCCAAGAGTAACCGCGGCCTGAACTCCTCGTTCACCGTGCGCAAGATCTCCCACGGCGAAGGCGTGGAGCGGGTGTTCCAGAGCCACAGCCCGGCGATCAGCGAAGTGACGGTGAAGCGCCGTGGCAGTGTGCGCCGCGCCAAGCTGTACTACCTGCGCGATCGTTCGGGCAAGGCAGCCCGTATCGAAGAGAAGGTCTGACCTTCCGCCTCGCCTGAACCGGCGCCGACATGGGCACGATACGTTCCATGCTCTCGGTGTTGTGGCGCGGCCTCGACGGGCTGCGCCGCTTCCTGCACCTGCTGGTGCTGCTGGTCATCGCAGGTTTCGTCATCGGCGCGTTGCGGGGTTCCATCCCGCACGTGCCGGACCAGGCGGCCCTGGTGGTCGCACCCTCGGGCACCCTGGTGGAGCAGCTTTCCGGCGATCCGCTGAGCCGCGCCATCGCCCAGGCGCGCGGCACCGGGCACGATGAGACCCTGCTGTGGGATCTCGTCGACGCCATCCACGCCGCCGCCCATGACCCGCGCATCAAGGTTCTGGTGCTCAACTTTGACAACATGGACGGGGCCGCCGGGCAGGCCACGCTGTCGGAGCTGGCCGCCGCCATCCGCGACTTCCGCGGCAGCGGCAAGAAGGTCGTCGCCTACGGTCAGAGCTACGCACGCGACCAGTACTACCTGGCGGCCAACGCGGATGAGATCTACCTTGACCCGCTGGGCTACCTGATCATCGATGGCTACAGCCGCTACCGCCTGTACTACAAGGACATCCTCGACAAGCTGCACGTGGACATCAATGTGTTCCGCGTCGGCCAGTACAAGAGCGCCGTGGAGGAGTACACACGCAACGACATGTCGCCGCAGGACCGCGAGGAAAGCCTTGCGTACCTGAACGCGCTGTGGAGCAACTACCTCGCCGCCGTGACCCGGGCCCGGGGCCTGCCGGCCGGCGCCGTCCTCAACTACGTGCAGTCGCTGCCGAAGTCGGCGGCCGATGCCAAGGGGCCGGTGGCGGAGCTGGCGTTGACGGCGAAGCTCGTGACCGGCGTCAAACCCACGCGCGAGGTCGAAGAGCGTATCGGCCGGATCACGGGCTTTGACGATGACGGCTCCTTCCGTGGCATCGATGCCTCCGACTACGTGCGCACCGTGCATGCCGCATCGGCGCTGGGGCGCCGCGACCCGCGGGTGGCGGTGATCGTCGCCGAGGGGGACATCCTCGACGGCAGCCAGCCTCCGGGCAGCATCGGCGGGGACAACCTCGTGCAATTGCTGCGCACCGCCGGCAAGGACGACAAGATCAAGTCGGTGGTGCTGCGCGTGGACAGCCCTGGCGGCAGTGCCACGGCCTCGGAGCTGATCTACCGCGAGGTGCAGGCGCTGCAGAAGGCCGGTAAGCCGGTGGTGGTCTCCATGGCCAACTATGCGGCCTCCGGCGGTTACTACATCTCTTCTCCGGCCAGCGAAATCTGGGCCCATCCGGCCACGATCACCGGGTCCATCGGGATTTTTGCCGTGATCCCCACGGTCAGCCGCGTGCTCGACAAGGTTGGTGTGGGTGTTGATGGCCTGGCCACCACGCCGCCGGCCGGGGAACTGCAGATCGAGCGCCCGTTGGGCGAGGAACAGCGCCTGATGATCCAGGCCACCGTGCAGAACGGCTATGCCCAGTTCTTGCAGCATGTGGCCGACGGTCGTCACAAGACCCCGGAGCAGGTGGATGCCATCGGCCAGGGTCACGTGTGGTCAGGCCAGGATGCCGCGGCCCGGGGACTGGTGGATCACCTGGGCTCCTTCGACGATGCCGTGAAGGCGGCGGCCCGGCGCGCCAAGCTCGGCACCAACTACAAGGTGCAGTTCATGGAGCCGCAGCTGACCTGGGCGCAGACCCTGGCGCTGCAGCTGGAAGTGCGGGCCGTGCGCCTGATGACGTCGGCCGGCCTGGGCGACCAGGGCGGTTTGTCGGCCCTGGTCCGGCAGTTCGATCCAGTGCTGAAGGAAGCCGAACGTCTTGCCCGCTTCAATCGCAGCGGCCGCCTGTACGACTATTGTTTCTGCACCGTCCACTAAAACGGCAGGATTGCCGTTTTGAACGCCCGCAGGGCGGCCCCGCAGGGGCGAGGCCCACGGATGGGCCGAGTAATAGACGGATCTTTGTATACTGGCCCGTATGGGCCGCCACTCAGAGGATGACGATGCCGACTCCGGCGACGGGTCGATGCGCATCGATCGCTTCCTGTTCTTCGTCCGCTTGTTCAAGTCACGCTCGCTGGCTGCCGAAGCCGTGAGCGGTGGCCGGGTGCACCTGAACGGCGAGCGGGTGAAGTCCTCACGCGCGGTGAAGGTGGGTGACAGCCTGGCGTTTGCGCGGGGCGCTGTGGCGTTCGACTGCGAAATCCTGCAGCTGCCTGCCCGGCGCGGCCCGGCGCCGGAAGCCGCCGCCTGCTACCGCGAGTCCGAGGCCAGCATCGCCCGGCGGGCGCAGTTCGCCGAACGCATGAAGCTGGCCACCGCCTTCGCGCCCCGGCCGCAGGGACGACCGGACAAACATGACCGCAAGGAGCTGCGGCGCATCCGCGGCCGGGAGTAGAACGGCAAATGAAAAACTACAAGTATTACGACCTGCTGCTGGGGGGTTATGTGTGCGTGCTGCTGTGCGCAAATCTCATCGGCGCGGCCAAGGTGACCACGCTGCATCTGCCGGTGGTGGGCTCCGTGACCTTCATGGCCGGAGTGCTGTTCTTCCCCATCTCCTATTTCTTCGGCGACGTGCTCACCGAGGTTTATGGCTATGCCCGTGACCGGCGCACGGTGTGGGCGGGTTTTGGCGCGCTGCTGTTCGCCTCGTTGATGTCGCTGGTGATCGTGAAGCTGCCGCCGGCGGATTTCTGGCGCGACAAGCAGGCCGCGGTGCAGACCATCTTCGGCAGCACCCCGCGCATCGCCGCCGCCTCCGTCGTCGCCTTCTGGTGCGGGTCCTTCGTCAACAGCTACATCCTGGCAAGACTGAAGATCCTCACCCGGGGCCGCTGGCTGTGGCTGCGCACCATCGGCTCGACGGTGTGCGGCGAACTGGTGGACTCGGCGCTGTTCTATGTCATTGCCTTCGCCGGGGTGTGGACCGTGCAGGAACTGGTCACGGTCACAGCCACACAGTACGTGCTCAAGTCCACCTGGGAGGTCATTGCCACGCCGGTGACCTACCGCCTCGTGGGTTTCCTCAAGCGCTCGGAGCAGGAGGACTGGTATGACTACGGCACCAATTTCACACCCTTCTCACTGGCGGTTGCCCAGGGGGACCGGCCGGCCGGGTAGCC
This sequence comes from Gammaproteobacteria bacterium, assembly GCA_027451085.1. GTDB lineage: Bacteria > Pseudomonadota > Gammaproteobacteria > Steroidobacterales > Steroidobacteraceae > DAIDKA01. Next base: position 675 of record DAIDKA010000019.1, on the reverse strand, counting down.
CGATCCAGGAGGCGGGCCGGTGAGCACGCCTGCATCCGTCATTCTGGCACCGCCGGAACAGCTGCTGTCGGAGGTGGGGACCGCCATCAACGCGGCGTGGCTGGCGGATGAGGCGCAAGCGCTGCAGCGCCTGCTGCCTCTGGCGCGGCTGCCACAGGACGAGCGCACCCTGGTGCAGGCGCGAGCCGTGGAGCTGGTGGCGCGTGTACGTGCCGCCAGGCCTGATGGTGGAGGATTGGATGCGCTGCTACGCCGGTATGATCTGAGCACGCCCGAGGGCGCCATCCTGATGTGCCTGGCCGAGGCGCTGCTGCGCATCCCGGATGCGGCCACCGCTGATCGGTTGATCGCCGACAAGCTCACCGCCGGCGATTGGGAGCGGTACCTGGGGGACAGCGGTTCGCTGCTGGTGAACGCATCCACCTGGGGATTGATGCTCGGCGGGCGGCTGGTGGACATTGATCCCGACAGCGCAGGCTCGGTGCGCGGCTGGCTCGGCAGACTCGCGGCGCGCATCACCGAACCCGTGGCGCGCTCGGCGCTGCGCCAGGCCATGCGCGTGATGGGCGCGCAATTCGTGATGGGCCGCGACATCGGTACGGCGCTGGAACGCTCGCAGGGCCCCCGGGAGCGGCGCTACCGCCATTCCTATGACATGCTGGGGGAAGCGGCCCT
>DAIDKA010000018.1 GCA_027451085.1 Gammaproteobacteria bacterium | reverse complement strand
CGGCGTTCACCCTGCTCGTTCACCACGAAGGTTGGACCGGTATCGCGCACCCAGGCATCGTCGTGCGACAGCTCCACCAGCCGCACGGCCGGCGGCAGCTGCGCGCGCGCGAACTCGTAATGCGCCGCGGAGACACCCACGGTGACCGGCTCGAAGCGCGCGATCGCCGCCGCCACCGCCGTGAAGGCGGCCGCGGCAGGGGCTGCACCCTCGCGCCAGTTGTCCGGCCGTTCCGGCCACAGCATCCAGCAGCCGGCGTGCGCATCGGTTTCCGCCGGCATCCAGAAGCCGTCCTGCTGCGGGGTGGTTTGAAACGTGACGCCCATGATCACTCCTGTCCCGCCGGCGCAGGTGCCCCGGCAACCGCGGCGGCATCCAGCGCCTGGCGCAGGTCCGCCAGCAGGTCGTCAAGTTCTTCCAGGCCGATGGACAGACGCACCGTGCTGTCCGTTATGCCCGAGATCCGGGACTGTTCAGCGCTCAGGTCGCGGCCGGACATCATCTGCGGCGGCACCACCAGCGACTCGGTGGCGCCGAGACTGGCCGTGATGGCGAAGAGCTTGAGGCGGTCGGCGAACCAGGAGGCCGCCTCGGCGCTGCCGAGATCGAGCGTCACCACAGTGCCGAAATCGCGCATCTGTTTCCTGGCGAGCGCATGCTGGGGGTGCGACTCCAGTCCGGGGTAATGCACCTTCACCACCTGCGCGTGCCCGGCGAGCATCCGGGCCACGGCCATGGCGCGCGCGGACTGCGCCCGGTAGCGCACGTAGTAGGTCTTCAGGCCCCGCAGTACCAGCCAGGCCGCGTGCGGATCGAGCATGCCGCCCAGGGTGCTGAACTCGTTGCGCATGGCGCGGATGATGTCGGTGCGCGCGATGACCGCCCCGCCCATGACGTCCCCGGTCCCGGAGGCGTACTTGGTCAGGCTGTGCACAAAGATGTCGATCGGGAATTCACCGTGCTGGTGCAGGCCGGCGAAGGTGTTGTCGAGCACGGTCAGCGCGCCGTGTTCATGGGCCAGGCGCGTGATCGCCTCGATGTCGGCGATCTTGGTCATCGGATTGGTCGGCGACTCGAACACCACCAGCCTCGTGGCCGTGCTCGACAGCACCCGCCCGATGCCCGCCAGGTCCTCGATCGACAGCATGGTGCAGGTGACGCCGAAGCGGCCCAGCAGGCGGCGGATCAGGTAGCGCGTCGGGTTGTAGGTCTCGACGAAGCACAGCACATGGTCGCCCTGCTTGGTGAGCGCCAGCAGCGTGTGGGAGATCGCCGCCACACCGGAACCGGTCACCAGGCAGTCGTCGCGTCCCTGCATCTGCGCGCACAGCAGCTCCAGCTGCCGCGTCGTGGGGTTGGAGGCACGCGTATAGAAGTACCCGGGGCGATCGCCTCGCAGGAACTCCAGTGTATGTTCCAGGTCGTCGAACTCGAACTTCACCGACTGGTAGATGGGGGGCACCAGCGGCCGGTTGCCTTCGGGCACCGGCGCCTCCGGCGGATGATTCACCAGGGTGGAGTCTTTTATGGAGTCAGACATTGAGAGACCTTGAATCGTAAGTATTGGTCCGGCCGTCGGCCGCGCCGCCCACCCCCACCCCGGCACCCGCACCGGGCAACTTGCCCGACCGTGGGGCGGTCACGAACGCTCAGCCACTGTGCGCCTGCTCGGCGGCGGCCAGCGCGGCCCCGATGATACCGGCCTGGTTGCCGAACTGCGCCGGGCGGATACCCGCTGCCACCCTCAGCAGCGGAGCGAACTCCGCAAAGCGTTCGCTCACCGCGCCGCCGAGGATGAAGATGTCCGGCCAGAACAGCGCGTGCATGCGCTCCAGGAAATGATTCACGCGCGCCGTCCATTGCGGAAAGTCGAGCTTTTCCACTGTGCGTACGCGCGCCGAGCAGAACACCTCGGCCTCCTTGCCGTCCAGCTCCATGTGGCCGAACTCAGTGTTGGGAAACAGCCTGCCGCCAACGAAGATCGCGCTGCCGATGCCCGTGCCGAAGGTCAGCATGATGGCGGTGCCCATATGGCCGCGGCCCGCGCCCCAACGCATCTCGGCGACCCCCGCCGCATCGGCGTCGTTGAGGAATGCCACCGGCCTTGCGAGCGCCGCGCTGACCACCACGGCGCCGTTCACGCCCAGCCACGCATGGTTGATGTTGGCCGCGGAGCGCACCACACCCCACTGCACCACCCCGGGATAGGTCACCCCGACAGGACCGGTCGCCTGCGGCAGCTGCGCAGCAAGCTGTGCAATCACAGCCGCAACGTTCTGCGGCGTGGAATCCCGGGGGGTGGGCGCCGAAACCATGGAACCCACCAGCAGGCCGGTGGATGGGTCCACCACCCCGGCCTTGATCGACGAGCCTCCGATATCGACTCCCAGCAGCAACTGCGACATGCCTCCTCCGTCACTTTCCCTTGCTAAAGATTCGCGGCCGCCGCCAGCTGCGCATCGCGCTCCCTGCGGCGGTTCTGCCAGTTCATCCAGATGGCCGAGACCACGATGCCCGTGGCGACCAGCAGCACCATCAGGGTGGCCAGGGCGTTCACGTCCGGGCTCACGCCCAGGCGTACCTTGGAAAAGATCACCATGGGCAGCGTGCTGGAGCCCGGGCCCGCCACGAACTGCGTGATGACCAAGTCATCCCAGGACAATGTAAACGATAACAGCCAGCCCGACACCAGCGCCGGCACCACCAGCGGCAGCGTGACCCGGAGGAACACCGTCGGCGGGCGGGCGCCCAGGTCCATGGCTGCCTCCTCCAGCGATTCATCGAAGCCGGCCAGCCGCGATTGCACCACCACCGCCACATAGGTCGTGCAGAAGGTGATGTGCGCCAGGGTGATGGTGATGAACCCGGCCCCATGCGGCCAGCCGATAGCCTGCTGCAAGGTGATGAACAGCAGCAGCAGCGCCAGGCCGGTGATGACTTCCGGCATCACCAAAGGCGCGGTGGTCATGCCCACCATGAGGGTGCGGCCGCGGAACGGGCCGAAGCGCGCCAGCGCGACCCCGGTCAGGGTGCCGAGGATGACGGCGCCGGTGGAGGCGATGATGGCGATGCGGATCGACAACCAGGCCGCATCCAGGATTTCATCATTCTGCAGCAGCTCCCCGTACCACTTGAGCGTCGGGGAATGCGCCGCGTCCCACACCGTGACCAGGCGCGAGTTGTTCAGCGAGAACACCATCATGGAGATGATCGGCGCGTACAGGAACAGCAGTCCCAGCACCATCATCACCCACGGGAACGCCCCCGAGCGCTTCACTTGTGCGCCTCGATCTCGCGGCCCGAGAAGTGGTTGAACAGCATGATCGGCGCAACCAGCAGCACCAGCATGAGGATGGCCACGGCGCTTGCCACCGGCCAGTCACGGTTCTCGAAGAACTCGTCAGACAGCACCCGGCCGATCATCAGCTGGTCGGAACGCCCGAGCAGCGACGGTACCACGTACTCGCCCACCGCCGGAATGAACACGAGCAGACTGCCCGCGATGATGCCCGGTATGGACTGCGGCAGGGTCACACGCAGGAAAGCCTTGAAGGGCCTCGCTCCCAGGTCCGCCGCCGCCTCCAGCAGCAGCGGGTCGTGCTTTTCCAGGTTGGCGTACAACGGCAGGATCATGTACGGCAGATAGGAGTACACGATGCCGACATACACCGCGAAGTCCGTCTGCAGCATGGTGATGGGCTGGTGGATCACCCCGAGCCACAGCAGGAGGTTGTTGATCACGCCGTTGTGCTTGAGCAGCCCGATCCAGGCGTACACCCGCAGCAGGAACGAGGTCCAGAAGGGCAGCACCACCAGCATCAGCAGCACGTTGCGCCAGGGCTGGCGCGCGCGGGCAATGGTGAGCGCCATCGGAAAACCCAGCAGCAGGCAGCACAGCGTCGACACCGCCGCGACCTTCAGCGAATACAGGTACGAGGCGACGTACAGCGGATCGGTGAACAGGAACGCGTAGTTGTTCCAGTGCAGCACCGGACGCGGCAGGCCGCGCACCCACTCCAGGAACGGCGCATACGGCGGGATCGCCAGGCGCGCCTCGGAAAACGACAGCTTCAGGACAATCAGGAACGGCAGCAGGAACAGCAGGATCATCCATATCATGGGGACGGAGATCACCACCCCCTGCCCGCGCATATGCTTGTTCAGCGCCATGGCTATTCCGTGAGCACCACCGGGCTGCCGGTGGTCCAGGACAGATAAACCGTCTCGTCGCGAGCGATGCGGCTTTCGGTATCACGCGTGTCGTTTGGCAGCGTGACCCGCACCACCCGGCCGGAGTCGAGCGTCACCAGGTACACCGAGGCATCACCCATGTAGGCGATCTCGCGCACCACGCCACGACACAGGTTTTCAGGCCCGGCACCGGCCGCCACCGCAGCCGGCGGCGTGCGCGTCATGTCGATCTTCTCGGGCCGCACCGCGGCCCACACCTTCGCCTCGGGCGTGCAGGCAACCTCGCGGTCGGCGCAGATGACACAGCCGAGTTCCTCGCTGCGGATGCGCAGGCGGCTGGCGGAGACTTCCTGCACCTGGCCCTCGAACAGGTTCACCGAGCCGATGAAGTCCGCGACGAAGCGCGTGGCCGGGAACTCGTAGATGTCCGAAGGCGATCCCACCTGCACGATGCGGCCGTGGTCCATCACCCCCATGCGGGTGGAAAGCGTCATGGCTTCTTCCTGGTCGTGCGTGACCACGATGAAGGTGACGCCCATCTGCTTCTGGATGTTCAGCAACTCGAACTGGGTGTGCTCGCGCAGCTTGCGGTCCAGGGCGCCCAGCGGCTCATCCAGCAGCAGCAGCCGGGGGCGCTTGACCAGCGAACGGGCGAGCGCAATGCGCTGGCGCTGGCCGCCGGACAGCTGGTGCGGCTTGCGCTTGGCGTAGTTGCCCATCTTGACTATGGCGAGGATCTCACCGACCCGGCGGTGGATCTCATCGCGGCCCAGGCGTTCCTGCTCCAGGCCGAAGGCGATGTTCTTCTCCACCGTCATGTGGGGGAACAGCGCATAGGACTGGAACATCATGTTCACCGGGCGCTCGAACGGCGGCACGTCCGCGAGGTCCACGCCATCCAGCACGATGCGCCCGGAGGTCGGTTTCTCGAACCCCGCCAGCATGCGCAGCAGCGTGGTCTTGCCGGAGCCGGAGCCGCCCAGCAGGCAGAAGATCTCCCCGCGCTGGACGTCGAGGCTGACGTTGTCCACGGCGGTGAAGTCATCAAAACGCTTGGTGATGTTCTCGATCTTGAGACAGACCTGGTCGTTCACTGCGGCTGGCACCTCATTCGCCGGTCTTGAACCTTGTCCACATGCGGTTGAGCAGGCGGGTGAACTGCGGGGACTTGACGTGTTCGGGCAGCAGCTTCGCACGCACGTCGGGCGGCGGATAGATGCCCGGCTCATTGCGCACCCTGGCATCCAGCAGCGGTTCCTGCGCCGGGTCGTCGCTGTTCGGATACTTGAGATAATTGGTGTTGCGCGCCGCGATGTCCGGGCGCAGCAGGAAATTGATGAAAGCGTGGGCGTTGCGCACATGGGGCGCGTCCTTGGGGATCGCCAGCATGTCGAAGTTCACCACCCCACCCTCGACCGGGATGTGATAAGCGAGGTTGATGCCCTTGCCGGCCTCCACGGCGCGGTCATGCGCCTGCTTCACGTCCCCGGACCAGCCCAGCGCCAGGCAGATCTCGCCGTTCGCCAGGTCGTCGATATAGCGGGAGGAATGGATGTAGCGGATGTAGGGGCGGATGGCCATCAGCGCCTTTTCGGCCGCATCCAGGTCCTCCTTGGACTGGCTGGCCGGGTTACGCCCCAGGTAGCGCAGCACGGTCTCCAGGACCTCCGTCGGGGCATCCAGCAAGGACACCCCGCAATCGTTGAATTTCGACACCACCGCGGGGTCGTATAGCATCCGCAGCGAGTCGACAGGCGCATCGGGCATGCGCTTGTTGATCTGGTCGACGTTGTAGCCGGGACCGGAGGTGATCCACAGGTAGTCCACCCCGTACTGGTTGCCGGGGTCGTAGGCAGCGGTGCCCCGGGCGACCTGCGGGTCGATGTACCTGAGGTTGGGGATCTGCGATTTGTCCAGCTTCCGGTACACCCCGGCGGCGATCTGCCGCTGCAGGAAGGGGCCGGAGGGCACGACGACATCGAAGCCGCTATGCCCCATGAGCATCTTGGTCTCCAGCACCTCGTTCGAGTCGAAGACGTCGTAGTTGACCTTGATGCCGGTTTCTTTCTCGAACTGCTCCAGCACCCCGGGGGCGATGTAGTCCGACCAGTTGTAGACATTCAGGACTTTCGCATCGGGATCGGCCGCCCCACCGGCGCAGCCGGACAGGCCCAGGACAGCCAGTCCAGCCGTGATGAAGGTGCGAGTCAGGGTGCGCATCAGCCCCTTATCATCACACATTCAGCTGCCGGTGTTCTTACACATTCAGCAGCAGATGCTCCCGCTCCCACGAACTGATGACTTGCAGGAAAGTCTCGTACTCGGCTTCCTTGACCATGGCAAAGGCGGTCACGAAGGCCTCCCCCAGCAGGCCCACCATGGGCTCACAGCCCCGCATTTCACGCAGCGACTCGTCCAGGGTTCGCGGCAGCCCGAACGGCAGTTCGTGGGCGCTGCCGGAAATGGGATCGGTAGGCTGCAGGCCCTCGACCATCCCCAGGTAGCCGCAGGCCAGGGAGGCGGCAATGGCGAGGTAGGGATTGGAGTCCGCCCCGCCGCAGCGGTTCTCCACCCTGCGGGCCGCGGGCGGTGAGATCGGCACCCGCAGCCCGGCGGTGCGGTTGTCATAACCCCACTGCGTGTTGATGGGCGCGGTCTGGAAGCGTGTCAGGCGGCGGTAGGAGTTCACGTTCGGGCAGAACAGCGACATGGTCGCCGGCAGGTACTTCTGCAGGCCGGCGATGTGGGAGAAGAACAGCTGGGAAGGGGTGCCGTCGGGGCGGCTGAAGATGTTCTGGCCCGTCTTCTTGTCCACCACGCTCTGGTGGATGTGCATCGCGCTGCCGGGTTCCTTGGCATGCGGCTTGGCCATGAAGGTGGCATAAATCTTGTGCCGCAGGGCCGCCTCACGCGCGGTGCGCTTGAACAGGAAGGCCTGGTCGGCGAGATCCAGCGGATTGCCGTGCAGCAGGTTGATCTCCATCTGCGCCGGCCCATCCTCGTGGATCAGGGTGTCGATCTCGATGTCCTGGTCTTCGCAGAACTGGTAGATGTCATCGAACAGCGGATCAAACTCGTTCACCGCCGCGATGCTGTACGACTGCCGCCCGGGCTCGGCGCGCCCGGAGCGCCCCACCGGGGGCTTCAAGGGGTAGTCGGCGTCGAGGTTGGGCTCCACCAGGTAGAACTCGAGTTCCGGCGCCACCACCGGCTCCCAGCCCCGCTGGGCGTACAGTTCCAGCACTGAACGCAGCACGTTGCGCGGCGCCATGGTCACGCGCCTGCCGTCCGAGTAGAAGCAGTCATGGATCACCTGCGCCGTGGGTTCGGCCGCCCAGGGCACACGCCGCACGGTCTTGGCATCAGCCTTCAGCACGATGTCGATTTCGGCCGGATCGATGGCATCGTTGGTGTTGACGGGATAGTCCCCGGTCACCGTCTGCAGGAACACGCTCTCCGGCAGGCGCATGCCGGCGTCCTCGGCGAACTTCTCCGCCGGCATGATCTTGCCGCGGGCGATGCCCGCCATGTCCGGAATGATGGCCTCGACCTCGGAAATGCCGTGGTCACGGAAAAAACTCTGTATGTCACTTGTCATGTTCGTTCACTCAACTGCGTCGCCCTCGCGGCAGGCCCGGCCGAAGGCCGCGAACAGGGCGCGTGAAAAGGGGTTGTTCATCGCCTGCCACTCGGGGTGCCACTGCACAGCCACGGCGAAGCAGGCGTCGGAGACCCTGAAGGCCTCCACCAGTCCGTCCGGCGCGCGGGCCTCCACCGCCAGGCCCTGGCCCAGCCGGTCGACGCCCTGCCAGTGCAGCGAATTGACGCGGATGCGTTCCGCGCCGCCCGCCAGCTGCCGCAGCAATCCCCCAGGGTCCAGCAGCACGTCGTGCGCCGGCCCGTATTGCACCTCGAGTGGCGCGCTCTCGTCATCGCGGTGGTCCATGTGGCCCTCGACCTCGTGCACCCGCTGGTGGAGCGAGCCGCCGAAGGCAACGTTCATTTCCTGGAAGCCGCGGCAGATGCCCAGCACCGGCAGGCCCGCGCGCACCGCCGCCGGGATCAGCGCCAGTGTGGTCGCGTCCCGGTGCGGATCATGCAGGGTCCCGGGCACGCTGGGGCTGCCGGCATAATGCTGCGGTTCGACATTTGACGGGCTGCCGGTCAGCAGCACGCCGTCCACCAGTCCCAACAGTTCCTGCACATCGAGCCCCAGGGAGGGAATGATTATGGGCAGGGCATCGGCGGCCTCGATCAGCGCGTGCAGGTACTTCTCGCCCACCGCGTGAAAAGGATGTTTGCCCAGCATGCGGCGGTCGGCGGGCACACCGATGATAGGGCGTCGGGTCTGCATGATTCTTTTCCAGTACGGATGTTTAATTTAATAAACAGTCGTGGTCATCCTGGGTTCAATATGGTCCCTATTTAACCACATCGGCGGCTTCGCTGACTGCGCCCGGCACACATTTTCTGTGGTTCCAAGCGATGATAATATGCACAGTGAGGCTGCAATAAAGCCATTTCCGGCTGCCGTGCCTTTTCGATGGGCTCCCGCGGCCGGCACTGTACGGGCCCGTTCCGGGCTTTAAATATTTTAAACAATGGAATCACCCATGGCCCTGCTGCAACCCGCGCTCACCTACTACGCCGCCTCCGCCCGGCCAGCGCCGCGGCGCCCGCCGCTCGCCGGCGATCAGCGCTGCGACGTGTGCGTCGTCGGTGGTGGCTTCGCGGGTATTTCCACCGCCCTCAACCTGGCCGAGCGCGGCTACAGCGTGGTGGTGCTGGAGGGCCAGCAGGTGGGCTGGGGCGCCTCAGGTCGCAATGGGGCCCAGGTGCTCGCAGGAGTCGCCGCCAGCCAGGATAAGCTCGAACGCCTGATCGGCGCGGACGATGCCCGCAAGGTCTGGGACGTCTCCGTCGAGGGCGTGCGCCTGGTGCGCGAACAAAGCGCCCGCCTGGGGCTCGACTGCGACTATGTGCCCGGACACCTGCTGGCAGGCCTCAAGCCTCGCCACGATGCGGAACTGCAGGTCTACGTGGCTGAACTGCAGCGCAAGTACGGCTATGAAGGCGTGCGCTACGTGGCCCGCGACGAGATCCGCACCCTCATCCAGTCCCGACTCTACAGCAGCGCCCTGTACGACCCGACTGCCGGACACATCCACCCGCTGAACTACCTCAGGGGCCTGGCCGCCGCCGCCGAACAGCGCGGCGTGCGGATTTTCGAGGGCACCCGCGTCCTGTCCTTCGACGGGCGCTCACCCGTGCGCGTGCGCACCGGCAGCGGCGCCGTTCACTGCAGCCAGCTGGTACTCTGCGGCAACGTCTACCTGGGCGACACCGCCCCGACGCTGGCGCGCAAGATCATGGCCGTCGGCACCTGCATCGTGACCACCGAGCCTCTGGGCCAGGAGCGCGCACAGGCGCTCATCGCCAACAACGCCTGCGTGGCGGATATGAACTGGGTGCTGGATTACTACCGGCGCACAGCCGACCACCGCCTGCTGTTCGGTGGTCGGGTGAGCTACGCCGGCTTCGACCCCGACCGCATCGCCGCCGCCACCCGCGCGCGCATGCTCAAGGTGTTCCCGCAGCTCGCGGACGTGAAGCTGGACTTCGCCTGGGGTGGCAACGTCGACATCACCCTTAACCGCGCCCCGCACTTCGGCCGGCTGAACCCCGATGTGTACTTCCTGCAGGGCTTCTCCGGCCACGGTGTGGCCCTGACCGGCGTCGCGGGCAAGATGGTGGCCGAGGCCATTGCGGGTCAGTCAGAGCGCTTCGATGTCTTCGCCCGCATCCCCCACGCCGACTTCCCGGGCGGCATGGTGCTGCGCCGCCCGGCGCTGGTGCTGGCGATGCTGTACTACCGGATCAAGGACCTGCTGCCGTGATCCCTGGCCGCCTTGACCCTCGATTGCCACCCCGGCTGCGACCGCCCGATCGCGCAGCTCCGTTTTCTTGACCTTGCCGGATGCGGTCCGCGGGATGCCGTCGGTAAACACCACCGAGGCGGGGACCTTGTACTTGGCCAGCCGGCCGCCGCAGTGCGCCAGCACAGTCTGCGCTTCCACCGAACGGCCCGGCCGCAGCACGATGTAGGCCCGGCCGACCTCGCCCCACCGATCATCGGACACGCCGATCACCGCCGCTTCCGCCACTGCGTCGAGCTCGTACAGCACGGCCTCGACTTCCGCCGGGTATACGTTCTCGCCGCCGGAGATGAACATGTCCTTGCGGCGGTCGACGATGAAGTAATAGCCATCGGCATCGCACCGGGCGGCATCGCCCGTCTTGAACCAGCCATCCGAAAATGTCGCCGCGGTCAGCGCAGGTTGGTTCCAGTAGCCGGGAGTGATGCTCGGGCCGCGCAGCCACAGCTCGCCCACGGCGCCTGCTGGAACGTCCCGACCGTCCTCATCCACGATCCGCGCCTGCATGGAAATATAGGGCAGTCCGCAGGACCCGGCCTTGTCCCGCAGCACCCGCGGGTCATGTACGGGCATGCCGAACGATGATCCGGTCTCCGACATCCCGAAACCATCCGACATCGGGATGCCGGCATCGACGAAGCGTTCGATCTGCGCGCGCGGATTGGGCGCGCCACCGGTGGCATAGACCTGCAGGCCCTGCAGCATCCGCGGCTGGAACCCTTCCTGCTGCCACAGCATCTGTGCCATCTGCGGCACCGAAAAATAATGTGTCACGCGCAGTTCGGGATCGGCGATCCGCGCCAGGGTGAGCCCGGCATTGAAGCCCCTGGAGATGAGGGAAGTGCCGCCGGCGAGCAGTACGGCACGCACCGCGGCGAACAGCCCGGCGGTATGGAACATCGGCATGTCGCACAGCACGGTGCTGTGCCGCGTGACGCCGTTCCCGAGGTTGAAATTGGTACAGCCCCAGAACGCATTGTCCTCCGTGACCATCACGCCCTTGGGGCGGCCGCTGGTGCCGGAGGTGTACAGCAGCGTCGATGTCTCATTCGCCGGGCGCCGCCGCACCGGCACGACACCCGCGGTCGCCACCGCCGCATCCAGGTCCGGCGTCCGCACCCGCCGCCCGTCAAAGGACTTGATGTCGAACTCCGGGTCATGCACCAGCAACTGCGTCCGCGCATCTGCGGCCAGCACCGCCAGCTCCGCGCCCGCCAGGCGCCAGTTGAACGGCACGTGGATCGCGCCCGCGCGTACCGCGGCGAGGTGCAGGATCAGCTGCGTTCCCGAGTTGCGCCCCAGGGTTGCCACCCGCACCCCGCTCGCCGGACCGAACAGGCCGGACAGCCAGCAGGCCGTGCGCGCCACGTCACGGTCGAGCTGCGCATAGCTCCAGCGGCGGCCGGTCTCAAG
>DAIDKA010000017.1 GCA_027451085.1 Gammaproteobacteria bacterium | reverse complement strand
ACAGGATGGCTTCACCGCTGCGGCCGGCGCGGCCGGTACGGCCGATGCGGTGGATGTAGGTTTCCGAGTCGTACGGGATGTCGTAGTTCACGACGTGCGAGATGCGCTCGACGTCGATGCCGCGGGCGGCCACATCGGTGGCGACCACGATGTCCAGCTGGCGCGACTTCAGGCGCGCGATGGTGCGCTCGCGTTGCTGCTGGGGGATGTCGCCGTTGAGTTCTGCGGCGTTGAAACCGCGGGCCGTCAGGCGCTCGGCGAGTTCGGTGGTCTCGAGCTTGGTGCGCACGAACACCAGCATGGCGTCAAAGCGCTCGGCCTCCAGCAGCCGCGTGAGGGCGTCGAGCTTGTGCACCCCGCTCACCATCCAGCAGCGCTGGCGGATGGCAGGCGTGGTGCTTGTCTGCTGCCGGATGGTGATTTCCGCGGGCTCGCGCATGTGCTGCTGGGCGATGCGGCGCACCGTGGGTGACATGGTGGCCGAGAACAGGGCCACCTGGCGGCCCTCGGGCGTCTGGCTCAGGATCCACTCGATGTCGTCCACGAAGCCCATCTGGAGCATCTCGTCGGCTTCATCCAGCACCACGTAGCGCAGTTGCGCGAGGTCCAGGGAGCCGCGCTTCATGTGGTCGATGACCCGTCCGGGGGTTGCGACGATGACCTGTGCGCCGCGGCGCAGGCCCTTGAGCTGCGGCGTGTAGCTCTGGCCACCGTAGATGGGCAGCACGTGAAAGCCGGGGATTTTCGCCGCGTACTTCTGGAAGGCCTCGGCCACCTGGATGGCGAGCTCGCGCGTGGGCACCATCACCAGCGCCTGCGAGGCGGTGTCGGCAGCGTCGATGCGCGCCAGCACCGGCAGGGCGAAGGCCGCGGTCTTGCCGGTGCCGGTCTGGGCCTGACCCAGCACGTCACGGCCTTCCAGCAGCAGTGGAATGGTCCGGGCCTGGATGGGCGAGGGCGACTCGTACCCCAACGCGGACAAGGCTTCGAGTAAAGAAGCCGGCAGGCCCAGCTCCTGGAAGCTGGGCACGGGAGTTTCTGTGGTCACGTGGGGATGCTCGGACGGGAAGGGGGCGCGATTGTACGCGCAAGTGGCCCGGACCGCACCCGAAGCTTATTTATGTTGCAAAGACGGCTGCCGAGGCTGCTTGCCAGGTGCCGGCGCCGGGCTCGTGCCGGCGGGGGCTGTTTCGCTGGGATAGTCGACATGGCCGTTGCTCCAGGGCTGGTGTCCGATCCAGCGCGTCAGCGCGGTGAAGAAGGCCGCCCGGCGCCGCAGCGCGCGCCGGTGATGTCTCTGCTTCGGCAGCACTGGCGGGGGAGCCGCCACCTGCAGGATCACCACCGCGCTGCCATGAGCCGCCAGCGCCAGGTCGTCGTCCTCGTCCCCGATCTGTCCGGCCGGGCGGAAGATCAGCTGCGCCGGCAGGCGTTCGGGTGCGCCACGCGGCAGGATCAGGTGGGCGCTCAGCGCCCGCTGACGCGGCAGCTTCACCGCAACATCGGCCTGCTGGTAGCGGCTGTCCTGGTCTTCAGCCACCAGCGCGGGCACCAGCGGCGCGAAGGTCCGCCAGGCGTCGAAGGCGAGCCAGGCCCGCACCAGGCGCAGCCCGGATTCAACCGTGACGCGGCTTTGGCCGCGGTAGTGATCCAGCTGTGTCTGCAGTTCGTTGCGGTACTGGTAAACCGGCGTTTTCAGCAGGCGGTCCAGTTCCAGGGCATCAGGATCGGGAAGCCGGGGGATGGTCAGCCGGAAAACGCGGTTCCAGGCCTGCGGGAAGGAGATCCCCTGTTCGTGCTCGAGCACGCGCGCGCGGGCATAAAGATCAAAGGGGCGTTCGTTGTTGGGGCTCGTGCCGTTGCGGCGCTCCATGAGTTCCTGCCGCTGTTCCCAGGCGGACGGCCAGTTGCCGGTGACCATCTGCAGCGCCGCCAGATTATCGAGATAGCGCTCGGTGTCGTTGTCCTGGTACACGGGCAGCAGGCGCAGCGCGAGGTCGCGCATGGTGCTGGTCAGCGCCGGATCCACCGTTGAGGCCGGCACATGCAGGTCCAGTTCCTGGGACCAGACCGCGGGCACGGGCAGGCATGCGAGCAGCAGCAGCAGCCAGCGGCAGGCCGGCGTGGCGCAGATGCGCCGGATGCGGGTGCGCGGTTCATTGCGCATGGGGGAGCTCCGGCGCCGGCACCAGGTGCAGCACCCGGCCGAACAGCCCATCCACCACGTGCGGCACGGCGCCGATGTGCACCACGGCGGTATAGCGCAGTTCGTGTTCCATGACGTCGGCGAAACGTTCAAGCAGTGAGTTTTCCAGCGCAGCCAGTGTGCCGTCCATGAGTATCCAGTTGGGGATATGCAGCACCGTGCGCACCAGCAGCAGCGCGGTCTGTTTTTCCGGCGACAGCTCCCGGTCCCAGCGGTGCACTTCATCGAGCAGCGCCACGAGGTCGTCCTGGCCCAGCCGCGCGAGGGCATGGGTGAACAGTTCCGGCGTGAAGTTCGAGACTTCCTGCGGATAGGCCAGGATCTCCCGCAGCGTGCCGCGGGGCAGGTAGGGTGTGCCGCGTGGCATGTACAGCACCGGGTCGTTGGGCGGGCGGGTGATGCTGCCGGCCCCGCGGTACCACAGGCCTGCCAGGGCGCGGAACAGCTGCGTGCGGTTGGTGCCGGCGGCGATGTCGACCATGAGGCGGTCGCCGGTGTGCACCGTGACATGCCCCTCCTGGATCAGATCGCTGTGATCACCGGTGTCGATGCGCAGGCCGTCCACGGTGATGACGCCCGGTTCGCCGTCGTGGTAGGTGATGTGCGCCTCCGTGTTCGTGGTCACGCGCGCGTGCACCAGCGCCTCGCGGAAATTGGCGACACGCAGCAGGGTGGCGCGCCAGTCGGCGATGGTGCTGAAGTTGTCGACGAACCAGCGCAGCGAGCCCTGCGCCTGGGTGAAGGCCGCCGCCGCCATCATCAGTCCACCGAAGGAAATCTTGCCGGTGAAGTACAACGGCGCCGCCACGAGCGTCGGCACGATCTGCGTCACCCAGCCGAAGCCCGCCGTCACCCAGGTGAGGTTGGTCAGTCCCGTGACGATGCGCCGGGTGGCGACGAGCGCTCCGGTCAGGTGTATGCCGATGCGGCGGTATTCGTCGCCTTCGCCCGCGGCGAGCGTGATGTCGTCCAGGTGCTCATTGGCGCGCACCATGGCGAAGCGCAGGTCTGCCTCGCGCGCATAGCGCTCGGCATTGCGGTCGACCAGGCTGCGGCCCACCCACCAGCTGACCATCGAGCCTGCCAGGGCATAGATGATGGCGGCCCACACCATGAAGCCTGGCACGCCGTAGTCGACGCCGCGCACCCTGAATTCAAACTGGCGTGACATGACCCAGAGCACGCCGGCGAAAGTGAAGAACATCACGGTGGAGCGCATCAGTCCGAGCACGAGGTCGGAAGACAGTTCGCACAGGTGGCGGGCGTCCTCGTGCATGCGCTGGTCCGGGTTTTCACCCACCGGGCCGGAATGCGCCAGCCAGAAGGCGCGGCGCGGCTGCATCCAGTTGTGCAGCAGGTCCTGCACCAGCCCTTCTCGCAGCTTGAGTTTGAGCATCTCGCCCAGCCAGGTCTGCGACACGTCGAGCACCAGCAGCATGGCGGCGATGGCGAAGAACATGCCCAGCTGGTACATGAAGTCGTGCATGTCGCGGCGCGACAGCGCGTCGTAGAACGGCTTGTTCCACCGGTTCAGCAGGATCTGCGCGAAGGCGTCGACGAGAATGGCCACGAGCGCAGTGGCGAGCAGTGTCGTCACCGGCTTCAGCAGCGGCGAGGCGAGCATGGCCCGGGTCATGCTCGTCATCTGCGGCAGCAGGCCCGAGGACTGGTCGATGGGCGGCGCGGCCCTGTCGTGGGCGTCGGGTGGACTCATCACGCTATAATCCAAGGCGCTCCGGGCTGTGGCAACCCGGAAGTTCGATAGGATCGCGAAAACGTGCGCTTTTCCCGGTCCGGCTGCGCGGCTTGAGCAGGGTTCAGCGGGGGCGCCAGCCACCGCGGGTCATGTGCCAGCCGCGGCCGTAGTGTTCCCAGTGCGGGGCCACCCAGCGGTAACCGGGGCGCGGGGCTTCCCAGCGGCCGGGGATCCAGGAATAGCGGCCGCCGACCCAGTTCCAGTAGCCTCCGATCCAGATATAACCCGGCACGGGCGCAATGCCCACGGTCTCGATCTGGGCGGCTGGTGGCGCATACCCGACCGTGGGGCCGTAGTACTCGCGGGCGGGGTACACCACGCAGGCGCTCAACACGGCCGAAACGGCGGCTGCCATGGCCAGATTGCGGACCAGCCGGGGGAAAAGACGCGTGGGGACAGTGCGCATGGAAAACCTCGAAGGGTTGGACATCTTGAGGTGAGGAACGCCCGGGGGAGTGTCCGGAACTTTGTGTGTGACGGCACAGCGTTGTGATGA
>DAIDKA010000016.1 GCA_027451085.1 Gammaproteobacteria bacterium | reverse complement strand
GCTGCGCGCCGGTGGCGCCGATGGCCCGCGTGCGGCCGTCGGTGTAGGCACGTGCCGGATCGTGGCAGCTGGCGCAGCTGTAGCGACCGGTCACCGAGAGGCGCGTATCAAAGAACAGTTGCCGCCCCAGGGCGACCTTGGCGGCGGACATGGGGTTGTCGGCGGGAACCGCCGGTGTGGGGAAGCCCCGCGGCAGATGCCAGTCGAACCCCCTGGGCGCCGGCGGCGGCACGGCGCGCAGCAGTGCCGCCTCGCCGGGTGACAACGCAGGCGCAGGGCTCGCTGCGGGATTCGCAGCCGTGGCGACGCCTGCCACCACGGCGCCTGAACTCAGCGCAGCCAGCAGCAGATCACGCGCACGCATCAATGGCCCGCCGTGGTCGATGCCGGTCGGACCACCGCTCGGATCACCATCCGCTGCGGCTGGCCGCCGCCCGCCTCAGCGCCAGCTGGCTGCCGCGCCTTCGCGGGTCAGCGATGCCGTCTGGCTGGCGATCTGCGCGCGCTCCTGCGCCCAGTGGCTGAAGTCGGCGACTGCGGTGGGATCGGCACTCTTTGCCGTCTGCTGCTGCTTGATCCACAGCTGGATGGCATTGAGAAACGTGCCGGCGATCCTGCGGTTGGTGGCGAACAGGTCGAGATATGCCTGCTTGGCGTCCGCGATGCGTCCCAGGCGCAGGTACGCCTCCCCGCGATATTCCAGGGCTTCCGGATAGCCGGGGCGCAGTGTCAGCGCACGGGCATAAGAGGCCAGGGCATCTTCGTAGGCGCCCAGCTGGCGCTGGGTGTAGCCCAGAGAATTCCAGGCCTCGGCCAGCTGCGGTGAACGCGCGGTCAGCGCCTGCAGCTTGGCGCGGGCACTGGCATACGCCTGCTTTGCGCCCTCGGCAGCGCTTTTACTCGTGGTGGACTGGGCGCTCAGGTCGTCACCCTGCTTCATCAGGCCCAAGGCTTCGGTGTACGTGGCGCTGTCCGCCGCGCTTGGCGCAGCGCCCGGCGCAGACGCGGCCGGCGCCGAATCGCTGCTGTCATCCAGCGAGGGGCTGGGGATCGACCAGGCCGCGGGCACTGCCGCCATCAGCATGGAACTGACGATCAAGGTTCTGATGTTCATCTGCGTCTCTCCACTCGAAGCCTGTGTCACCAGCTGTTGCGCAGTTCCCGCAGCTTGACGAACACGGCCTTTGCATCAGGCGTCTCGCCCAGTTCCGGAAAACGCTCCCGCAGCCGCGCGATGATCACCGGATTTTGCAGCCGGAAGAAGGTATTGACCCGCTTTTCCTGCCCCAGCGTGGTGACGGGAATGTCCGCCGCATCGAGCTCCTCGATGTCCTTGAGCAGCGTTGCGGCGTCGGTGTTGCCGGGCTCCCGGTCGAGCGTGAAGCGCAGGTTGTTCGACAGGTACTCGTGCCCGGGATACAGCCGCGTGGTGTCCGGCAGTTTCGCCAGCTGGGTGGCAAACGTTTCGTACAGCAGTTCCGGCCTGCGTGTGCTGTGGCAGTTGCCCGCCCCGGCGTTGAACAGCGTGTCGCCGGAGAACAGCGCCGGCCTGTCTGCGTGTGCGAACAGGCAGATGTGCGAGAAAGTGTGGCCCGGGGTGTCCAGGCACTCCAGTTCCTGCCGGCCGACCTTGATGACGTCCCCGGCGCGAAGACCCCGGTCCACCCCGCCGATGGTGGCGGCCGCCCCGGCGTGCGCCAGCACTTTCGCGCCTGTGGCCTGCACCAGCCCGGCATTGCCGCCGGTGTGGTCCTGGTGCTCGTGCGTGTTGAGGATCTGGGTGATGCTCCAGCCGCGGGCCTTCGCCGCATCGAGGCACAGCCGCCAGTCCAGCGGATCGACGGCCAGAGCCTCGCCGCTGTCGGGGCAGGCGACCAGGTAGTGGAAGTTGCGAAGCTCATTCGCGGTCCAGACGCGTTCTATCAGCATGGCGCTACTATAAGCTGAAGGGTGTGCGGCGGTACGGTCGGGTGATTGTCTAGAACAGGTGCTGTGTCGTGGGCAGGTAGTGATCCACCAGCAGCGCGGCGAACAGCCACATGAGGTAGTTCACTGAAAACCGGAACACCCGCATGGGCAGGTCCTGCCGCGTGGAGATCTTCAGCCGCAGGGCGTGGAACAGGAACATGGCGTCGAGCACCAGCGCTGCCCCCAGGTAGATCAGGCCGCTCATGCGGGTCAGGAACGGCAGGATGGTGATCACCACCAGGATGACGGTGTACAGCAGGACGTGCAGACGGGTGTACTCCACCCCGTGCGTGACCGGCAGCATCGGAATACCCACGCGCGCGTATTCATCGCGGCGCGCGATGGCCAGCGCCCAGAAATGCGGCGGTGTCCAGGTGAAGATGATCAGGAACAGCAGCAGCGCATCGGCGTCCACGTGGCCGGTCACCGCCGTCCAGCCAAGTACCGGTGGCGCGGCGCCGGCCGCGCCACCGATCACGATGTTCTGCGAGGTCGCATGTTTCAGCCAGGCCGTGTAGACCACGGCATAGCCGATCAGGGAGGCAAACGTCAGCACGGCGGTCAGGGTGTTGACCAGGAACGTCAGCACGATCATCGAGATGAGGCCCAGCGCGGCCGCGAAGGCCAGTGCCTGGCGTTCGGACAGCTCGCCCCGGGGCAGAGGCCGGCCGCGGGTGCGTGACATCTGGATGTCGAAGCGCTGGTCCAGCACGTGGTTGATGGCGGCGGCGCTCGCCGAAGCCAGCGCGATGCCGAGATTGCCCCACAGCAGGGCGGACAGTGGCGGCAGTCCCGGACTTGCCAGCAGCGTGCCCACGATGGCGGTGAACACGATCAGCGCCACCACCCGTGGCTTGGTCAGCCGGTAGTAGTGATGCCAGACGGCGGTGGAGGCGTGAGCAGAGGCGGAAGACATGGCGGGAACGGCGCGGATCAGGCTCGCGCCGCAATGCTGCGCAGGCGGAAGTTCAGCGCGAGCACGGCGAGCAGGGCCAGTGCGGCGCCGGCGTTGTGAGCCGTGGCCAGCCACAGCGGGAAGCCCTCCACCACCATCGTGATGCCGATCAGCAATTGCAGCGCGAGCGCGCCGGCCACGGCGAACGCTTCCCAGCGGGCCCGCCGCAGACCACGTTCCCGCAGTACCCACAGCACCGACAGCGTCAATGCCACGGCGGCAACGATGGCACCAAGGCGGTGCGTGAAGTGGATGGCGATGCCTGCCGCTGCGTCGAGCCGGCCGCCTTCATGGTCCAGGGTGGGCGGATGCCAGAGCTGGAAGGCGGCGCCGAAATCCATGTGCGGCCACCAGGAGTTCTGGCAGGTGGGGAAGTCAGGGCACGCGGTGGCCGCGTGGTTGGCGGTGGTCCAGCCTCCCAGGGTGATCTGGATCACCAGCGCGACCAGGGCGATCAGCGCCAGCTGGCGGGCAAGGTCGAAGGTCTTCTGCCAGCCCATGGACGGTTGGCGGCCGAGATCGAGGGACGTGCGCGCCGCGCGCGGCACCTGCGCGTTGAGCGACAGCCACAGCCACCACAGCAGCCCCAGGGTGGCGAGTCCGGACAGCAGGTGCAGCGTGACGATCTGCGGCGCTGCCTGCCAGCTGACGGTCAGCATGCCCAGCAGGACCTGGATGAACACCACGGCGATCAGCCCCAGGCACAACGGCACGCCCGCGCCACCGCGTGCGCGGGCACGCTGCTGCACGAAGGCCATGGTGGTAAGCGCCAGGATCAGCACCACCAGCGCACCGGCGCAGTAGCGGTGGATCATCTCCTTCCAGGCCTGACCGGTGACGACCACGATGAACGCGAACACCAGCGCCACCAGGGCGGTGCGGCGCATCCAGGCCAGTACGGGATTGCGGTTCTTGAGCACGATGGTCAGCCGATGTGGGACAGGCGCAGCAGCTGCCGGAGGTCATCCAGGAAGCCCTGTGGCGCGAGGCGTGCATCGTAACGCATCATGAGGTTCCCCAGCGGATCGACGACGAACAGCGCATGGTCGCGCCCTTCCGGGGGGAATTGCGCGAGCAGCGGCCGCGCCGGGTTCCCGCTGGTGTCCAGCACCACGAGGCCCGGGTGTTGCTGCAGCAGGTACAGCCGGTCCGTCAGGCCGCTGGTCACCAGCAGCACCCGGTGCACCCGGGTCGTGTCCTGGTTCAGGGACAGCCAGGTCTGGCGCATGAAGATCAGGCTGTCGCGGCAGGCCTGGTGGCAGCGGCCGTTGTTGATGTACACGAGCGTCCAGTGTCCCCGGAACGGGTCCGACACGAACCGGCCGTCCATGTCCGGCAGCACTACCTGTGGCAGTGGCCGCACCGGCTGGATCAACTCACCGTGGTTGGTCGTGCGGGCTGGCGCCCAGTGCAGCCCGTAGTACAGGATGAACGAGACGATGAGCGGCAGCAGGAACAGCCCGGCAAGCGCCGCGATGGTGCGCAGGTTGCGGGCGTGCAGCTGGTCGGCGTCGATGAGTGGGTCGTTCATGACAGGTCAGGTGCCGGGTCTGCTGGCAGGCCGGGCGCTCATGATGAGCCAGATCACCACCAGCGTGACGGCGAAACCCCACCATTGGATGGCGTAGGACCAGTGGCGTTCCGGCGGCATGCCCGGCGGTTGCCAGTCGCGCACGTAGCCTGCGGGCGCTGCCGCATCCAGCAGCAGGACGCGGGCTTCGACCGGCCGTCCCAGCGAGGCCGACAGTTCCGGCAGGGTGGGAAAGCTGGTGACCCGGGGCCAGGGCCCTGAGGTCGGTGGCGCGGCATGACCCAGCGCCAGTCCGCCCACCGGGGGGCCATCCAGCCGGCCGGTCAGGTGGAGCACGGCGCCCATGCCGCCGGGGCCGAGGGCGATGTCCGGGAGCCTGGCGCGCGAGCCGGTGAAGGCCACCCAGCCGCGATCCACCAGCAGGATGCGACCATCGACCAGCGCCAGAGGCGTGAGGACTTCATAGCCCGGCACGCCCGCGTGCGAACGGTTGTCCAGCAGGAACTGGTGCGTGCCATCGAGCCGGCCCGCAACGGCGACATGCGAAAAACGTGGCAGGGACAGGACCCTGCGGCCCCCCAGGGGCACTGCAGGGCCGCCACCGGCCAGGAAGGCCTCGCGCTCCCCTTCGGCGAGCTCGCCCCGGTCCCACTGCCAGTGGCCCAGCCGGATGAACAGCAGACACAGTGCCGCGGTCAGCAGCGTCATCAGCAGCGAGGGCGCAAACACCCGGCGGCCCACGGGTATGCGGATCATCGCCATGGCAGTATCGCTCCTGTACGCTGAAGGCCCCCGCAGCGCCTGCGGGGCACGGAGTCGCGGATGCCAGGCTGGCCCAAAATCCTTGTCGTGCTGATCCTGGCGGGCATCGTCTCCTGCATGGGCTCGGCGCTGTACCAGCTGTCACGCGGCGGCGACTCGCGCCGGATGTTCCGCGCGATGACGCTGCGCGTGGCCCTGTCCGTCGGCCTGTTCTTTGCACTCATGCTCATGTGGTGGCTGGGGCTGATCCAGCCGCACGGGCTGTAGGGCGCTACAGCCAGTACACGAACACGAACAGTCCGAGCCACACCACGTCCACGAAGTGCCAGTACCAGGCCACCGCCTCGAAGGCGAAGTGGCGTTCGGGCGTGAAATGGCCGCGCATCACCCGCAACCACACCACCGTCAGCATGATGGCGCCGATGGTCACGTGCAGGCCGTGGAAGCCCGTGAGCATGAAGAAGGTGGAGCCGTAGACGCCGGTGGACAGGCGCAGGCCCAGCTCGGTGTAGGCCTCGTGGTACTCGGTGGCCTGCAGGAACACGAAGGTGAAGCCCAGCAGGAAGGTTGCCGCCAGGAACACCTTCAGCACGCCGCGGTGCTGCGCGCGCAAGGCATGGTGGGCGATGGTCACCGTCACGCCGCTGCTCAGCAGGATCAGCGTGTTGATCAGCGGCAGACCGAAGGCCGGCACGGTCCTGAAGCTGCCGTCGATGCCGCCCACATGGCCGGGGCCGTTGGTGGGCCAGGCGCCGCTGTAGCCGGGCCACAGGTACTTGTGGGTGGCGATGTGCGCGGCGTGGCCGCCGAGCCAGGCGGTGGAGAAGATGCGCGCGTAGTACAGGGCGCTGAAAAAGACGCTGAAGAACATGACCTCAGAAAAGATGAACCACAGCATGCCGAGGCGGAACGAGCGGTCCACCCGCAGGTTGTAGGTGCCGGCCTGGTTCTCACCGATGACGCGGTGGAACCAGCCGGCGAAGGTCAGGGTCAGCAACAGCGCCCCCGGGATGAAGACGCCGGCGCCGGCCCAGCCGTTGAGATACGTCGCCGCACCCAGCATCACGCTGATCAGCGACACCGCGGCCACGATGGGCCACAGGCTCGAGCCGGGGATGTAGTAGTGGCTGCTGTCCGGGGATTGCGCCTGGGAGGGGGCGTTGGCCATGCTCATTTACCTGGGGTTTTGATCAGGGTCGCGGCGTCGTAGAAGCTGTACGTCAGTGTTATGCGGTCGATGGTCCTGGGCAGGGACGGGTCGACGAAGAACCGCACCGGCATGACGCGCTGTTCGTTGATGCCGAAGTGCTGCGGCGAAAAACAGAAGCACTCGGTCTTGTGGAAGTACGCGACGGCCTTGGACGGGGAGATGTCCGGCACCGCCTGCGCGATGGTCTCGTGACCCATGAGGTTGCGGGCGAAGAAGCTGGCCGAGTACAGCTGGCCCGGATGCACCTCGATGCTGCGGACCAGGGGCTTGAATTCCCAGTCCCCCTTGCCCGGTATGTCGGTCAGGAACTCCACCAGCACCGTGCGCGACAGATCCGGCTTTTCATCGTAGGTGGCTGCGTGCACGAGGCCGGTCTGGTCACCCTGGCCCGTGACCGCGCACAGCACGTTGTACAGCGGCACCAGCGCGAACCCGAAACCGAAGCTGCCCAGCGCGAACAGCAGCAGCTTGATGGTCAGCGAGCGGTTGCTCTTGCCGGGGTCCGTGTTCATCGGTTGGCGCGCCACACCAGGATCAGCAGCGAACCGACATAGAACACCGCCGCCGCCATGCCCAGCAGCAGCGCCGTGCGGCGCACGCGCCGGGCGCGGGCCTCGGGGTCGAAGGCCGGAGTGCTCGGGGTAGCCATCAGTGCTCCGCGCCGCGGGCGATCACCGCCTCCGAAGGCGCTTCGGTCCAGGAGTGGAACGGCGGCGGCGAGGGCAGTTCCCACTCCAGGCCGTGCGCGCCGTCCCAGGGGCGGTTGCCGGCCGGGGTGCCGCCGCGGATGCACTTCCAGATGATGTACGGGAACAGCAGCTGGGCGGCGCCAAAGATGAAGCCGCCGATGGAGGACACCATGTTCCAGTCGGTGAACTGCACGGCGTAGTCGGGGATGCGGCGCGGCATGCCGGCCAGCCCGAGGAAGTGCTGCGGGAAGAACAGGATGTTCACCGAGATGGTGGACAGCCAGAAGTGCCACGTGGCCAGCCCCTGGTCGTACATGTGGCCGGTCCATTTGGGCAGCCAGTAGTAGATGGCGGCCATGACGGCGAACACGGCGCCGGGCACCAGCACGTAGTGGAAGTGCGCGACCACGAAGTAGGAGTCCTGGTACTGGTAGTCCGCGGGCACGATGGCGAGCATCAGCCCGGAGAAGCCGCCGATGGTGAACAGGAACAGGAACGACAGCGCGAACAGCATGGGCGGCTCGAAGCTGAGCGAGCCCTTCCACATGGTGGCCGTCCAGTTGAAGATCTTCACGCCGGTGGGGATCGCTATGAGCATGGTGGAGAGCATGAAGAACAGCTGGCCGGCCAGCGGCATGCCCACCGTGAACATGTGGTGCGCCCAGACGATGAACGACAGGAACGCGATCGACGCGGTCGCGTAGATCATCGAGACCGCGCCGAACAGCGGCTTGCGCGAGAACGTCGGGATGATCTCCGAGATGATCCCGAAGGCCGGCAGGATCATGATGTA
>DAIDKA010000015.1 GCA_027451085.1 Gammaproteobacteria bacterium | reverse complement strand
CGCTGCTGGTGGGTCGTGACGGCGCGCCGCTGTCCAAGCGCCATGGTGCCACCACGGTGGGTGAGTACCAGGCGCGGGGATTCACGCCCGACGCGCTGTGCAATCACCTGTTCCGGCTCGGCCACTCCACGCCCGAGCATGGGCTGCTGGGCCTCGATGGCCTGGCGAAGGCCTTCGATGTCCGGCACCTGGGCCGCTCACCGGCTCATTTCGAGGAGACGCAACTGCGCACGTGGCAGAAGGAGTCGGTGCAGCGCCTGTCGCCGGCCGGGGTGCGCGAGTGGCTGCAGGATGTCATTCCTGCGGGCACGCCCGAGGCCCAGGCGCTGGCCTTTGCCGAGGCCGTCCGGGGCAATGTCGTGCTGCCCGAGGATGCCCGTGCCTGGGTGACGATCGTCTTCGGCGGCCTGCCCGAGGTCACCCCCGAGGCGGGGGCGGCCATCCAGGAGGCCGGCCCGGCTTTTTTTGCTGCCGCCGCGCAGGCGGCGGCCGATGAGGGTGAACTTGCGGCCATCGCCGCTGCCGCGCGCGCCGCCACGGGTCGCAAGGGGGCGCAGCTGTACATGCCCCTGCGGGGCGCCCTCACCGGGCTGACGCATGGTCCGGAGCTGGCACCGCTGCTCAAAGCGCTGCCGGTGGGCGCGGCGCGCGCGCGTCTGGCGCGCTTCGCGTAACCTTCGCGTCATGCTTCAGATTTTCAACAGCCTGACCCGGCGCAAGGAGCGGTTCACGCCGCTGGTGCCCGGCCGGATCGGCATGTATGTGTGCGGCGATACGGTCTACGACCTGTGCCACATGGGCCATGCGCGCTCGAAGATCGCCTTCGACGTCGTGCGCCGCTATTTCGCGTTCTCGGGATTCGCGGTGACTTTTGTCCGCAACATCACCGATATCGACGACAAGATCATCAGGCGCGCCGCCGAGCGGGGCCAGGACATCGGCGAGTTCACCCGCTGCTACATCGCGGCCATGCACCGCGACTACGACGCGCTGGGGATCCTGCGGCCGGACCACGAGCCGCGCGCCACGCAGCACGTGCCGGGCATGATCGCCCTGGCGCAGAAGCTCATCGGCCAGGGCTTTGCCTACGTGGCCGGCAACGGGGACGTCATGTACTCGGTGCGCAGCTTCCAGCCCTACGGCGCGCTGTCGGGGGAAAAGTTGGAGGACCTGAACGCCGGCGAGCGCATCGCCGTGGATGCCGCCAAGCGCGATCCGCTCGACTTCGTGCTGTGGAAGAGCGCCAAGCCCGGTGAGCCGTCCTGGAATTCGCCCTGGGGACCGGGCCGGCCGGGCTGGCATATCGAATGCTCGGTGATGTCCGAAGCGCTGCTCGGCACTCGCTTCGACATCCACGGCGGTGGCATGGATCTCAAGTTCCCGCACCACGAGAACGAGATCGCCCAGTCCTGCGCGGCCAGCGGCGACAGCTTCGCGCAGGTGTGGATGCACAATGGCTTCCTGACGGTCGACGACGAGAAGATGTCCAAGTCTCTGGGCAACTTCTTCACCATCGCCGACACCCTGAAGCACGTGAAGCATCCGGAGGTGATCCGGTACTTCATCATCAGCAGCCACTACCGCGGACCGGTGAACTACTGCGAGGAGCAGCTGGCGCAGGCCACCTCTGCCCTGAACCGGATCTACACGGCGCTGCGGGATGTCACGCCCGCTGCGCAGGCTTGCGCCGGTGAGCACACCCGGCGCTTCCGGGAGGTCATGGACGACGATTTCAACACGCCCGAGGCCGTCGCCGTGCTGCAGACTCTCACGCGGGAGCTGAACGTCGCCAAGAGCGCAGGCAGGGCCGAGCTTGCCGCCGAGCTTGCCGCCGAGCTGCTGGTCCTGGGTCGGCAGGTGCTGGGCATCCTGAGCGTGGACCCGGCCGAATGGGTCCGTCTGCCGGACCCCCTGGCGCAGGTCGAGGCCGCCGCAGGCGAGGCGGGCGCAGTGTCGGAGGCCCAGATCGAGGTTCTGATCGCGCGGCGGCTGGACGCCCGCAAGGCGAAGAATTTCAAGGAGTCGGACCGGATCCGCGACGAGCTGGCTGCCCAAGGCATCATCCTGGAGGACCGGCCAGGAGGCCGGACGCAGTGGCGGCGGGCATAACTACCCCCGTCACCGCCCGGACGGACGAATCCCAGCTTGCCGTGGCAGGCTGCGCTCCGTATCATTCCGGCCCCCGTCAAAGGGGTCCGGAAGGTATCCTTGAGACGGACCCGCGCAGGCGGACGGGGCATGGCGCAGTCTGGTAGCGCATCTGCTTTGGGAGCAGAGGGTCGGGGGTTCAAATCCCTCTGCCCCGACCATCCTGCCGGCGGGCGATTGCATTGCGCCCGTAGCTCAGCTGGATAGAGCACCGGCCTTCTTAGCCGGTGGTCGGGGGTTCGAGTCCCTCCGGGCGCGCCAAGCGGTGCGTCAAGGCGCCTCAGGTCGATGCAGGTACGATGGTGGACGTAGCTCAGTTGGTAGAGCCCCGGGTTGTGATCCCGGCCGTCGTGGGTTCGAGTCCCATCGTCCACCCCACCTGCCTGCAGCAGAGAGGGTTGCACTTAAGGCGCGATTCGCTAGAATCGCGGCCCCACAAGTGGGTCGTTAGCTCAGCTGGTAGAGCAGGAGACTCTTAATCTCTTGGTCGTAGGTTCGATCCCTACACGACCCACCACTTTCCCTTCCGATGCCATCCGATAAGCCCGTCCGGGCGCTTCGCATCCTTCGTAACCCACTGATTTCTGGCCCTGTATGGCACAGCTAAGCCCGCAGGCGGTCCGGTAGTGTCCGTTGACAGCCGTCCCCCGGTGCGGGTACCTATGCGGGTAACTCGAACCCCTGCGGGTAACTCCCATGCTGACTGAGACCAGGATCAAGGCCGCCAGACCGAAGCAGAAGGCCTACAGGCTGGCGGACGGCAATGGCCTACACCTTGCCATCACCCCGGAAGGTGGCCGCTGGTGGCGCCTGCGGTACCGCCACGGGGGCAAAGAGAAAATGCTGTCCCTGGGGACGTACCCGGAGGTCGGACTGGCCCTGGCCCGGGAACGACGGGACGACGCCCGCAAGCGGGTGGCCGTTGGCGTAGACCCGTCTGCCGAGCGCAAGGCCGGCAAGGCAGCCGGGGCGGACACGTTCGAGGTCATGGCGCGCGAGTTCATGGACCGGCAACGCCGCAAGGTCACGGACTCCACCTGGCAGCGCGACATGGACCAGTTGGAGCGCATCTACTTCCCGACCTTGGGCGGCAAGCCCATCGCCAGCATCGAGGCGCCGGACGTGCTGGCTTGCCTGCGCCGGGTGGAGAAGGCTGGCAATGTGGAAACCGCCCACCGGGCGCGTGGGCTGGCCGGCCGGGTGTTCCGGTATGCCATCGCGGCGGGCAAGGCCAAGCATGACGTGTCCGCCGACCTGCGCGGTGCCCTTGAGCCGGCCATCAAGAAGTCATACCCGGCCATCACAGACCCGGTGGATGTCGGGGCGCTGATGCGCGCCGTTGACGGTTACACCGGGCATCCGGTGGCAACTGCTGCCCTGAAACTCGCACCGCTGGTATTTGTTCGTCCCGGGGAACTGCGCAAAGCCGAGTGGGCGGAATTCAACCTGGAAGGCGATGAGCCGCTGTGGCGCATCCCGGCCGAGAAGATGAAGGCGCGGCGCGAGCATCTGGTTCCACTGTCGGCGCAGGCCGTCGCCATCCTGAAAGAGCTGCAGCCGCTAACGGGCCATCGATCCTACGTGTTCCCTGCCATCGGGCAGGCGGACCGGCCGATGAGTGAGAACACGCTGGGCGCCGCGCTGCTGAGGATGGGTTACGCCCGTGAGGCCATGGTGGCTCACGGCTTCCGCAGCATGGCGTCAACGCTGCTGAACGAGCAGGGATGGCATCCAGACGTGATCGAGTTGCAGCTGGCGCACAAAGACAGGGACGAAACCCGCCGCACCTATAACCGGGCCGCGAGGCTGCCGGAGCGCCGCAAGATGATGACGGCGTGGGCGGACTACCTGGACGGTTTGAAGGCCAGCACGGGCAACGTGGTGCCGTTCAAAAGGCCGGCGTGACGCTGGTGCCGGCCGAGCATATATAGTATTATTGCTATAATGGCTGGATCGGCCGAATTGAAGGAAGTGCGCTGGCGCGGGGATTCCCGCAAGGTGGCGCACGAGTTCCCCAAGGGTGCCCGGAACAAGCTGGGCAAGGAACTGACCCGCGTGCAGATGGGTTTGCTGCCGCGTGATGGCAAGGCGCTGACCAGTGTTGGCCCCGGGGTACAGGAAATCCGCCTTGCCTACCGCAAGGACGCCTACCGGACCGTGTATGTCGCCACTCTGGGGGACAGCATTTACATTCTGCACGCCTTCAAGAAGAAGGCGAAGTCCGGGATTGCGACGCCAAAGGCTGATTTGGACCTGGCGAAACAACGTTACCGGGATTTGGTGAATTCATTGAGTGGGAGCAAGACCGATGAGCAAAAACCCGTTCCTTGACCTGGGGTTTGCCCCTGATGAGGCGGCGGCCATGCACATCCGTGAGCAACTTGCCGCCACGCTGGAGCATTACATCGCCAGTAAGGGCTGGAGTCAGATTCAGGCGGCCAAGGCCCTGAAGGTGCCGCAGCCGACCATCAGCAAGGTGGTCAATGGCAATACCGACAGGCTGTCCATCGAGTTCCTGGTGAAGCTGCTGGTCCGTGCCGGCCTGCCCGTGGGCGTTGCCGGCAGCCGCATTGCGGTCGGGAGGCCGTCCACCCGACGCCGAACCGATGAGCGCAGGGTATCGGCGTGAGGCAGTAAGAGAGGCAGTAAGACCAGTGGTGCCGGAACAAGAGGCGATGCGCAAGACAGACAAGATGGTTCGCGGCAGCGGCAATGTCTTTGAGGACATCGGCTTTCCGCCTGATGAGGCTCGCAATCTGCTGTTGCGTTCTGAACTGATGTCCCGCATTGAGGATTTCGTTGAGCACAGCGGCCTGACCCAAGCCCGTGCCGCCCGCCTGCTGGGTCTTACACAGCCGCGTTTGAATGCAATGCTGAAAGGCCGGATCGACCTGTTCAGCCTGGATGCGCTGGTCAATTCGGCTGGACTCACGAGCAATTGACCGACGCCATTAAGGGCAGGGTGGGGGAAATCTATTGGCTCCTCGATCGGATCAAGGAACGCGGCGGGAAGGTGACGCTGCCTTGGCCGATTCCGTCTCGCGCCGTAAAGCCATGCT
>DAIDKA010000014.1 GCA_027451085.1 Gammaproteobacteria bacterium | reverse complement strand
TCACGTCGGTTGAAGACGTCAACGCGCGCCAGAAGGACGTGCTGGTGCGCAAGGTGCGGGCGCATTTCGGCGGCGATCTGCAGGGCCGGACCTTTGCGCTGTGGGGGCTGGCGTTCAAACCCAACACCGACGACATGCGCGAGGCGCCGGCCCGCATCATCGTCGATCAGCTGCTGGCGGCCGGGGCGAAGGTCCGCGCTTATGACCCGGTGGCCCTGGACGAGGCGCGCCGCATTTATGGCGCCGCGGACACCGGGGGTGCAGGGACTCCCGGCCTTACGCTATGCAAGAGCGCCTACGAGGCGGCGGAAAAGGCCGATGCGCTGCTGATCGCCACGGAGTGGAAGGAGTTCCGCAGCCCTGATTTCGACCGCCTGAAGGAACTGCTGGTCGCGCCGGTGATCTTCGATGGCCGCAACCTGTATGACCCGTCGCTGGTGGAGCGCTTTGGCTTCAGCTACTACGCCGTCGGGCGGGGGCGCAGGGTTTAGTTCTGGCGCCATGTCCTCGGCCAGGCCAGAGGGCGCAAGCTGCTTTGTGTGATGGGTCAAACCAGCCGTATGGGGCCGGGGTAGCGGGCGACCACAGGATCGTGCGTGAGCAGGGTGATGCCTTCGGCCATGGCTTGTGCCACCAGCAGCCGGTCGAAGGGGTCCTTGTGAATCGGCGGCAGGTTCGCCACGGCGACGGCATGCTCACTGCTGATGGGCAGCTCAATGTAGCCGTTGTCCAGCAAGCCTCGTCGCAGCAGCCGTGGGTCCAGTTGGAAGTCAGGCCGCCCCCGTCCACGCTTGATGGAGATTTCCCATAGGCTGGCGGCGCTGAACAGCAGCTCGTTTTCGGGGTTGGTCAGCAGCTCGCGCGTGGCGGAAGAGAGCCGCTCATCAGGCCCCGCGCCCCAGATCAACAGGTGCGTGTCCGGCAGCAGCTTCACTCTTCGTCGCCTTCGAACAGGCGGATGATCTGCTCCTGATCCAGGGTGTCGAAATCATCCGGCACCGAGAACTGCCCTTTGAGAAAGCCCAGCCGACGGGGCGGCCGTGGTTCGGGGGTGTTCAACGGCACCACTTTGACCAGCGGTTTACCCGCCTTGGCGATGATGAAGGGGGCGCCGTTGGCGGCTTCCTCAGTGAGCCGCGACAGGTGAGTCTTGGCCTCGTGAATGTTGACAGTCTTCATCATGAAAGGGCCTGGTGAACTAAGTCTTGTTAGTTTAGTCTGATGGGCCATGCGCTTCAATCCTGTGGTCCGCGATTTGTCGGGACCGGAACTATGTCCAATCCAGACCCGCCGGGTAAGCCCTAGAATGCGGTGTCTTTATCGAGAAGAGGCTGGTCTGCATCCATGCTCGTTCCCGTGATCCTGTCCGGCGGCGCCGGCACCCGCCTGTGGCCTCTCTCGCGTGAACTGTACCCGAAGCAGCTGCTGGCCCTGCTGGGCAGCCGCACCATGCTGCAGCAGACCGTGCTGCGCACCGGGGACCTGGATGCCGCAGCGCCGGTGGTGGTGTGCAACGAGGCGCACCGGTTCCTGGTGGCCGAGCAGCTGCGCGCGATCCACTGCCAGCCCGCGGCCATTGTCCTGGAGCCTGCTGGCCGTAACACCGCCCCGGCCATCGCCCTGGCGGCCCTGGCTGCGCTGGCGACCCCGGGCGCGCCCGATCCGGTGTTGCTGGTACTGCCGGCGGATCATGTGATCCAGGACGTGCCGGCGTTCCAGGATGCGGTGCGGCTGGCGCTGCCGTCGGCGCAGGCGGGGCGCCTGGCCACCTTCGGCATCGTCCCGACGGCGCCGGAGACCGGGTACGGCTACATTCAACGCGGCGCGGCGGCGGGGGACGTGTTCGGCATCGGGCGCTTCGTGGAAAAGCCGTCGCTGGACAAGGCCCGGGGGTTCCTGGCCGCGGGGGACTACTACTGGAACAGTGGGATGTTCCTGTTCAAGGCGAGGCAGTACCTTGCGCAACTGGGGACGTTCCAGCCCGACATGCTGGCGGCGTGCCGGGCCGCTTTCGAGTGCGGGCGCAAGGACCTGGACTTCACCCGCGTGGACAGTGCCGCCTTCGAGCGCTGCCCCAGCGATTCCATCGACTACGCGGTGATGGAAAAGACCGCCGATGCGGTGGTGGTGCCGCTGGCTGCGGGCTGGAGCGACGTCGGTTCCTGGTCCGCGCTGCACGCAGCCAGTGAGGCTGATGCCCAGGGCAACGTCGCTCACGGCGACGTGCTGCACGAGGACTCCAGCGGCAACTACCTGTACGCGGAAAGCCGCCTGGTCGCCACGGTGGGCCTGAAGGACCACGTGGTGGTGGAGACCAAGGATGCGGTGCTGGTGGCTCCCAGGGACCGGGTGCAGGACGTCAAGAAACTGGTCGGCCGGCTGAAAGAGCGGGGCCGGTACGAGCACTCCCTGCACCGCGAGGTCTACCGGCCCTGGGGCAGCTACGACAAGGTCGAAAGCGGCCCGCGTTACCAGGTCAACCGCCTGACCATCAACCCCGGCGCCAGCCAGAGCCTGCAGCTGCATCACCACCGTGCCGAGCACTGGGTGGTGGTGTCGGGGACTGCACGAGTCACCCGCGGGGAGGATGTGTTCCTGCTGGAGGAAAACCAGTCGGCGTACATCCCTGTGGGGGTCCGGCATCGCATCGAGAACCCCGGCCGGATTCCACTGCATATGATCGAAGTACAGTCCGGCGCCTACCTGGGTGAAGACGACATCGTGCGGCTGGATGACCAGTACGGCCGCAAGGGAACCTGAACATGATCAATCTTTCCGCATTCAAAGCCTACGACGTGCGCGGCCGCATGCCGGAGGAGCTCAATGACTCCCTGGCCCATGACATCGGCCGGGCCTACGCGGCGTTCGTACAGCCCAGGACGGTCGCGGTGGGCTATGACATCCGCCTGAGCAGCCCGGGGCTGGCCGCGGCGCTCAAGCGCGGGCTCAACGAGTCCGGCGTGGACGTGCTGGACATCGGCCTGTGCGGCACCGAGGGCAGCTATTTCGCCACCGCCGAGTGGAACCTGGACGGTGGCATCATGGTCACGGCCAGCCACAACCCGCCCGATTACAACGGCATGAAGTTCGTGCGCGAAGGCTCGCGGCCCATCAGTGCCGATACGGGCCTGCAGGATATGGCGGGGCTGATTGCCGCGCGCCACCTGCCCCTGCCCGCGGCGATCCCCGGGGTTGAACGTGCCCTGGACATCCACCCGAAGTATATCGAGCACCTGCTGAGCTAT
>DAIDKA010000013.1 GCA_027451085.1 Gammaproteobacteria bacterium | reverse complement strand
GCTGCAACAGGCCCGCGACCTGCTGCGGTTGCTGGCCGGACAGATGCCCGGCCGGGAGCTGCCGCAGACCTTTGAACTCGCCACGCTCAGATTGCCGCAGGACCTGCCGCTGTCCCTGCCCTCGCGGCTGATCGAGCAGCGCCCGGACGTGCTGGCCGCGGAACAACAGGTGCGCGCCGCGAACGCCGAGGTCGGCGTGGCGCTGGCCTCGATGCTGCCGCAGTTCTCCATCACCGGCGCCGCGGGCGGCGGCGCCAATGAATTCGACTGGATGTTCGCGAGCGGCGGGCCTTTCTGGAGCGTCATTGCCGGCGTCTCGCAACCGCTGTTCCAGGGCGGCACGCTCTACTACGGCAAAAAAGCCGCGGACGCGGCCTTGCAACAGGCGGTCGCGCAGTACCGCCTCGCCGTGCTCACCGCCTGTCAGAACGTCGCCGACACCCTGCATGCCGTTGTCAGCGACGCCGACGAACTCGGCACCGCAATCAACGCCGAACACGCCGCGCGCGTGGCGCTCGATGTCACCAACGAGCAGCTGCGCGACGGCTATACCGACCATGTGGCCGCCTGGAGCGCGGAAATCTCCTGGCAGCAGGCGCGCCTGAACCTGGCGCAGGCCCGCTCCACGCGCCTGGGTGACACCGCAGCGCTGTACCAGGCCCTGGGCGGTGGCTGGTGGAACAGGCCCGCCGGCGCATCTGCGGACCCGTCGCGAGGCTGACGTCATGCAGGACGCCGGCCGGTGTTACGATGCCAAGGCCCCCACCCAGGCCCCGGCCGCCGCGCAGCTCATGACCCACACCGACAAGCGCATCCTGTGCATCGAGGACGACCCCGAGACCGCGGCGCTGATCGCCGAGGACCTCACGGAGCGCGGCTACCCGGTCACGGTGGCGCTGGACGGCCGCGCCGGCCTCGAAGCCCTGATCAGGACGCCTCCGGCACTGGTGCTGTGTGACATCGGCATGCCGCATCTCAACGGCTTCGATGTGCTGGAACAGTTGGTGGCGCGTGGGCCCCGGCTGCAATCGGTGCCGTTCATCTTCCTCACCGCTCAGGCGGACCGTCACACGGAACTCAAGGGCCGCCGCCTGGGGGCCGATGATTTCGTGACCAAGCCCATCGACTTCGACATCCTGGCGACCATCATCGAGGCCCGCCTGGCGAAGGTGGCCCGCAACGAGGTGTGGTCGCGGCTGGTGGACCTCAATCCGCGTGAAATCGAGGCCCTCACGCTGTCCGCCCGCGGCCGAACCTCGGCCGAGATCGCGGAGGTCATCGGTCTGACCAAGCGCACCGTGGATTTTCACATCGAGAACGCCTGCCGCAAGCTCGAGGCCGCAAGCCGCATCGAAGCCGCCGTCAAGGCCGCCTCCCTGGGGCTCATCAGGCCGTGATGCCGCCCGGGACCTGACGCCATGGACATGGCAGCGACCAGTCCCAGGGCGCCTGCGGCGCGCCAGCGGTCCATCCGTCTGCTGCTGTCGGCCGCTGCTTTGCTGCTGCTGGCGCAGGCCGTGCTGCTGGGTGCATTCAGCATCGCGCGCCTGGGAGACGTCAACCGGGTATCCGAGGAGATCCGCGGCCGCTGGCTGCAGGATACCCGCCTGCTGGGCGATCTCAACAACTACATGTCGGACTATCGCGCCGCCGAGGGCACCTACCTGCTGTCGCGGACGCCACAGCAGCTGGCCGCGAGCGCCCAGGATCTCGCGCAGCTCGATGCCCGGGTCAGCAAGGCGCAACGCGGCTACGAGGCGCTGCCACATGATCCGGCCCAACAGCACACCTACATCGAGTTCGCCCAGGCCTGGTCCGCCTACCAGGTGTTCGCGCGCCAGGTTGTGACGTTGTCGCAGGCGGGCCGGCAGAATGATGCCACCGTGCTGTACATGACGGGCTCCCGCCATGCCTTCGACCTGTCGAGCGACCTGCTTGGCAACCTCACCGACAGCACTGTGGCGCTCGCACGCGAGGCCAGCCTGCGCGCCGCCGACACCTATCGCCGGGCGCGGCGCCTGATCATCGCGGCAGTGGTCGTGGTCGCCTGCCTGGTTACCGCCACCATCATCTACATCACCTGGTGGGTGTCTGGCCCGATGCTGGCGCTCGCGCGGCGCATGCAGCTGCTCGCAGCGCACGACACCTCAGCCGGCATCCCCTACACCCAGCGCGAGGATGAAGTCGGCGCAATGGCGCGCTCCGTCGCCGTGTTCCGTGACAACGCCATCGCGCTCGCCGGCAGCCAGCGCCGCCTGCTGGAACAGGCCGCCGCGCTCGAAGATGCGCTGGAGAAGGAAAAGCAGCTCACCGCCCGGCAGCGCAACTTCGTGACCGTCACCTCGCATGAGTTCCGCACCCCGCTCATGGTGATCGACGCCCAGGCGCAACGTCTGATCAAGTTGTCCGAGCGGCTCGAGCCGCAGGACCTGAACGAACGCGCCGGCCGCATACGTGGCGCCGTACAGCGCCTGACGGGCATCATGGACAGTCTGCTCGACGCCTCGCGGCTGTTTGATGGCGCGATGACCTTCCAGCCGGTGGACTTCTCCCCTGCGACGCTGCTGCACGAGGTCTGCCAGCTGCACCGGGATACCACGACCGGCGCCCGCATCGAGGAGGACTTCGACGCTGCGCCCACAGCGGCCACCGGAGACCCCCGGCTGCTGTTCGCCGCATTGAGCAATCTCGTCTCCAATGCGCTCAAGTATTCGCCCGAAGGCAGTCCCGTGGCAGTCGGGTCCCATGCGGACGGCGCGCACGACTGGATCATCACCGTGCGCGACCACGGCATTGGCATCGCGGACAAGGACCGCTCACGCCTGTTCGAGCGCTTCTTCCGTGGCAGCAACGCCGGCCGCGTGCCCGGCAGCGGCGTGGGCCTGCACATGGTCAAGATGACGGTAGATCTGCACGGGGGCAGCATCCAGGTGGAAAGCCGCGAGGACGCAGGATCGACCTTCACCCTCAGGCTGCCGCGCCGCCCGGGTTGAGCCGGGACGGCACGACGTTTTCACCAGATCTGCACGCGCTTGTCCGGCGGCAGGTACATGTGGTCCCCGGGCTTGACGCCAAAGGCGTCGTAGAACGCGGGCTGGTTGCGCACCGGCAGGCTGCCACGCGCCGCATAAGGGGAGTGCGGGTCACTCTTGAGATAGACGATCTGCTGATTCTCACGAACCTTGCCACGCCAGATCTGAGCGAAGGACAGGAAGAAGCGCTGCTCCCCCGTGAAGCCGTCGATCAGTGGCGACGGCCTGCCGCCCAGCGACAGCAACCAGGCCTTGTGGGCGATGGCGAGGCCGGAATTGTCCGCGATGTTCTCGCCCAGGGTCAGCTTGCCGTTCACGTGATAGCCCGGTATCGGCTCGAAGGCGTCGTACTGGGCCACCAGGGCTGCGGTCTTGGCCGCGAACTTCGCGTGATCCTCCTTGGTCCACCAGTCTCGCAGGTTGCCATCGGCATCAAACTGGCTGCCCTGATCATCGAAGCCATGGCTGATCTCGTGGCCGATGACCGCGCCGATCGCACCATAGTTGGCGGCATCGTCAACCTTGGGATCGAAGAACGGCGGTTGCAGGATGGCGGCCGGGAACACGATCTCGTTCATCTGCGGATCGTAGTACGCGTTGATCGTCTGCGGGGTCATGTCCCACTCAGTACGGTCGATGGGTTTGCCCAGCTTGTTCAGCTCATAGTCCTGCTCGAACGCGCGCGCGCGCATGACATTGCCCACCAGGTCACCGCGCACCACCACAAGGCCGGAATAGTCGCGCCACTTGTCGGGGTAGCCGATCTTGCGGTTGATCTTCGCCAGTTTCTCCAGCGCCTGCTTGCGGGTGGCGGGACTCATCCAGTCCAGGGTCTGGATGTCCTTGCGGTAGGCGGCGAGCAGATTGCCCACCAGGGTCTGCATGCGGGCCTTGGTGGCGGGCGGGAAGTATTTGGCAACGTACAGCTTGCCCAGGCCGAAGCCGATCGAACTCTCCACCAGGCCGACACCCCGCTTCCAGCGCGGCCTCTGCACCGGCTGGCCGCTCAGCACCGTGCCGTAGAACGCGAAGTTCTCATCCACGAAGGCCTTGGGCAGGTACGGCGCGTAGGCATGCAGCAGCTGCCACTTCAGGTACGCCTGCCACACCGGCAGCGGCGTGTCATTGAACACACCGGCCAGCGCCTTGAAGTACGAGGGCTCGCCAACGATGACATAGTCCACCTTGCCGGCCACGCCGGCGCCGGTGAGATACGCTTTCCAGTCATAGCCCGGAATCAGCCTGCCGAGGTCGGCAACCGGGGTCTTGTTGTAGGTCTTGACCGGATCGCGCAGTTCGACATTGGTCCAGGAGATCTGCGCAATCCGGGTTTCCAGCCGCACGATGTCCGCGGCCAGGGCGGCTCCATCGGCCACCCCTCCGAGCGCCAGCATCCTGGCGATGTGCTGCTGGTACTTGGCCTTGATGCCCGCCAGGCGCTTGTCGTCCACCTTGAGGTAATAGTCGCGGTCAGGCAGTTCCAGGCCGCTCTGCCCCAGGGCCACGGCATAGCGGGTGCTGTCCCGCGCATCCGGCCCCACGCCGAAACCGTACGGAAAATCCACGCCGATGCGCTCCAGGTGCGCAAACAGCGCCGGCAGCTGCGCCTTGGACTTCAGGGCGTCAATAGCCGCCAGTTCCCCCTGAAGCTTTCCCAGGCCTGCCGCTTCCACCGCGGCCTCGTCCATGAAGGTCGCATACAGGTCGCCGATCTTGCGTTCCTCGGTACCCGGGGCGGCATTGGATTTTGTGGTCGCCTCGACCAGCCCGCGCAGGTCCTCCTGCGCGCGGTCGGCCAGTTCATTGAAAGGGCCATAGGAGGAATGGTCGCTGGGAATCTGCGTGTTCTTCAGCCACGTGCCGTTGGCGTAACTGTAGATGCTGTCCTGCGGCCGCACGGCGGGATCCATGTAGGCCCGGTCGACACCGGAGCCGAGGGTCCCGGTTGGAGACTGCGCCAGCGCAGCTCCAGCAAGCAGCAGCGTGGCCAGTCCGCCGACAAGCGGCTTCATGCGGATATTCAAAGCGGGTACTCCAAAAGAGGCATGCCATGCGGGCGGTGCATGAATTATAAGGTGTGCAACCCCCAACGGTGCAGCTGTGGTTTTGCCACCCTTCGTCGCATCGCATCAGGGAAAACCTTGCCGTTCATTAATTGGACCTGCAGGACGAACCTGCTAGATTGACTGCAGAAATGGGCATTTCCAGCAACTGGGCCTTCCCTGACGCCATCCGGCCGCGGCCGGACCAGGTGCCGTTCGATCTCGAATCCGCCGTGCAGTCCGTGGTGCTGGTGCATGCGGAAATCCCTGAAAACGGCCTGACAGCGCACCTGCTGAACACGGATCGCAACGGCAGCGGCATCGTCATCGACGGCAACGGCCTGGTCCTCACCATCAGCTACCTCGTCGCCGAAGCCCGCTCGGTATGGCTCACCACCCACGACGGCAAGGTGGTGCCCGGGGACGTGGTCGCGCACGACCCCCTGTACGGTTTCGGCCTGATCATGCCGCTGGGCCGGCTGGGCGTGCCTGCCCTGCCGCGCGGTTCGAGCCGCAGCGTACGCATCGATGACAATGTCATCATCCTGGGTCAGGGCGGCCTGCATCACTCCCTGAACGCGCATGTCACGGACCGGCGGGAATTTGCCGGCTACTGGGAGTATATCCTGGAGGATGCGATTTTTACCGCACCTGCGCATCCACAGCTGGGCGGCACCGCCCTCCTCGGCCAGGACGGCCGCCTGCTCGGCGTGGGTTCGCGGCTCGTCGAAGAATCTGCGGACGGGGAAAAGTACGACGCCAACATGTTCGTCCCGATCGACCACCTGGAACCGATCTTCGACGAACTCGTGCGCTACGGACGCTCCACGGCCCCGCCGCGTCCCTGGCTGGGAATTTACGTCACCGAACAGGACGGCGATCTTGTGATCGGTGGTCTGGCCCCGGACGGGCCGGCGCATCGCGCGGGCCTGCGTCCGGGAGACCGCATCCTGCAGGTCAAGGGCCACACCGTGAACGGGCTGGCCGACCTGTTCCGGCGCACCTGGGCCGCGGGTCCTGCAGGCTCGCAGCTGCCCCTCACGCTCGCACGGGGCGGCAAGTCACTCAACGTCCGCCTGCAGACCGCGGACCGGCAGGATTACCTGGTCAAGCCGCAGCGGCACTGATTTCCAGCACCTGCCGCCTTCGATGTGACAACGCCTGGCGCGCTACCCTGCGGGGGGAACTCCCGCCTCGAGCGCCTCGAAACCCGAGACCACATCAAACAGCTCCTCGTCGATCTGGCTCTGGCGCAGGCGGCGGAAGGCCGCCCCCAGGACATCGAGCATGTCTTCAGTGCTGCGCTCGGCCCGCTGCATGGCGGCCAGCCGGCTGGCCTGCTCACTTGCCAGTGACTCGGCGCTGGCGCGGAACAGGGAGACGAAGACGTATTCACCGACCAGAGCCTGCAGCACCGAGGTACCGGCCCCGACGATCTGCGGACGGCAAGCCGCCGGCCATGCGAGCTCCATGCGTTCGCGACGCCAGGTCTCATCGAGCGGCAACAGGCGCTGGTGGACCGGCGTGTAACCGGCGCCGCCAGCAGGCCGGTTATGAAAGACGTGCAACTCAGTCTCATCTCCCGGCCGGGACGCATCCTGGGTCCGCAACAGCACCTGCCCGACCAGTTCAGCGATTGCCTGGACCGAAGCCGGAACCGGGAAAGTGCCGCCAACCGACAGGCCGGCATCGAGAAGCCGGTCCTGCACCCGGTCGCCGACGGCCCATGCCTGGAGCTGCGGCTGCAACCCGGCCAGCGCCGCAATCGCATGCGCCGCGATCGATTCATTGAACTGCCCGACCAGACCCTGATCGGAGCCAAAGATCACCGCATGGATGCGGGGCCTGGCGTTCCGATGCGCAATCGCCTCGGTGGCAGCGCGTTGCCGCAGGCAGGCACCGAGTCCCAGTTCGACGGTCCGGACGTAGTCCGTGAGTCCGAGCACCGCTCTTTCATATTGGGCGATGTTCGATGCAGCAACCGCCTTCATGGTGCGAACCACGGTACGCAGCTCTGCCGCCCCTTTGATCTTGCGCTGCAGGCCGGCACTATCGGTCATGGCGCCGCCGGGATGGCTGCGAGGTCCGGGTGGAAGCGCGCGAGCGTCAGCCTCGCCAGTTCCAGGATTGCCGCGCGGTCTGCATCACCAAGGCGGGTTCCGGCCGTAAGACGCGCCATCAGGTCGCCACCGAGGGCGGCGGCGGCTTCGCGCAATGCCAGCTCGGCCGCCGCCACCTGATCGAGCGGCACCGCATCAAACAGCCCCTCCGTCAAGGCCAGCAGCACCGTGATCTGCATGGCGACCGGCACCGGGGAGAACTCGGTCTGCCGCAGACAGGCCCGTATGCGGCGCCCGTGCTCGATCGTTCGCAGTGTGTCCGCATCGAGCCGTGCGCCAAAGCGGGTGAAGGACTCCAGCTCCTCGAACTGCGCGTAGGCCAGCTTCAGATGACCCGCAACGGCTTGGTAGGCGGCATGCTGCGCCTTGCCGCCTACCCGGGAGACGGATTTGCCGACATCGATCGCCGGCAGCACCCCGGCGGCGAACAGGGAGGGTGACAGATACAGCTGGCCGTCGGTTATGGAGATCAGGTTAGTGGGGATATACGCGGAGATGTCCTGCGCATCCGTCTCGATGATGGGCAGGGCAGTGAGCGAGCCGCCGCCGCGGGCGGCGCCCAGGCGCGTCGCCCGCTCCAGCAGACGCGAGTGTATGTAGAAGATGTCCCCGGGAAATGCCTCCCGGCCCGGCGGAC
>DAIDKA010000012.1 GCA_027451085.1 Gammaproteobacteria bacterium | reverse complement strand
GACGGTGGACCTGATTGCGCCGATTGCGATGGAAGAGGGATTGCGTTTTGCGATCCGCGAGGGCGGCCGCACCGTCGGTGCCGGCGTCGTCTCGAAGGTCCTGAAATAAGGCGAGTCACACAGGCCAGTAGCTCAATTGGCAGAGCGGCGGTCTCCAAAACCGCAGGTTGGGGGTTCGATTCCCTCCTGGCCTGCCAGCGAATCGAAGTGAACGAAGAACTGAAAGTCCAGGGCGCAGGCTCCGCCGACAAGGCGAAGCTCGCAGTTGCGGTGATGCTCGCCCTCGGCGGCATCGTCGCCTTCTATGCGCTGGGTGATGCTCCCGCGTGGCAGCGCTGGCTGGCGGTGATCGCCGGTCTGGTGCTGGGTGCCGGCGCGCTGGCGCTGTCCGCTTACGGGCGCGCCATCTGGCAGTTCGTGTTCGAGTCGCGGGTGGAACTTCGCAAGATCGTATGGCCGACGCAGCGTGAAACGCTGATGACCACGGCGGTCGTGTTCGTCTTCGTGGCCGTGGGTGGCGGATTCTTCTGGGTGGTGGACCTCGTCCTGGCCCGGCTGACCCGGTACCTGACGGGCCAGGGCTGAACAGGGTTTATGGTCCCCGCGGGCCTGGTCGGGCGCAGATTTTAAGGAGCTCAAGGGACATGGCGTTGCGGTGGTATGTAGTGCATGCGTACTCGAACTTCGAGCACCGCGTGGCGGAGTCCCTGAAGGACCGCATCAAGCGTGATCACCTGGAGGCGAAGTTCGGCGAGATCCTGGTCCCCACGGAGGAAGTCGTGGAGATGCGCGACGGCCAGAAGCGCAAGAGTGAGCGCAAGTTCTACCCGGGCTACGTCCTGGTGCAGATGGAGATGGACGAGGAGACCTGGCACCTGGTGCGCGATGTGCCCAAGGTCCTGGGGTTCATCGGCGGCACCTCGGACAAGCCGGCGCCGATCACGGACAAGGAAGCCAACCAGATCCTGCGCAGGGTCGAGGAAGGCGTGGACAAGCCGCGGCCGAAGGTGCTGTTCGAGCCCGGCGAAGTGGTGCGTGTCACCCACGGGCCGTTCAACGACTTCAACGGCGTCGTCGAGGCCGTGAACTACGAAAAGAACCGCCTGCAGGTGGCGGTGCAGATTCTCGGGCGTTCCACTCCGGTGGAACTCGACTTCTCGCAGGTCGAAAAGGCCTGATGAGAGCAGCCTGTGGCCCGGATGGGTCGCGGGTCGGTGTTTTCCGGCGCGGATGCGCGCCTTAAGAACGGGGAGGCCGCAAGGCCGCTTGAACCCGGGAGAGCAAGATGGCTAAGAAAGTCCAAGGCTATATCAAGCTGCAGGTGCCGGCGGGTTCCGCGAACCCGTCGCCGCCGATCGGCCCGGCGCTCGGTCAGCAGGGCGTGAACATCATGGAGTTCTGCAAGCAGTTCAATGCGCAGACCCAGAAGCTGGAAAAGGGCCTGCCGATCCCGTGCGTGATCACGGTGTACAGCGACCGCAGCTTCACCTTCATCATGAAGACGCCGCCGGCGTCGGTGCTGATCCGCAAGGCCATCGGCATCGAGAAGGGCAGCGGCACCCCCAACACCGCCAAGGTCGGCAAGATCACGCGCAAGCAGATCGAAGAGGTCGCCAAGACCAAGCAGCCCGACCTGACGGCGGCCGACCTGGAAGCCGCGGTGCGCACCATCGCGGGCAGCGCCCGCAGCATGGGCGTCGACGTGGAGGGACTCTAAGATGGCTCTGGTCAAGCGCGTGAAGACCTGGAAGGAAAAGCTCCAGCCGGGCAAGCAGTACGCAATCGACGAGGCGCTCAAGCTGGTGAAGGAATTCGCCAGCGCCAAGTTCAATGAGTCGGTCGATGCCGCGGTCAACCTCGGTATCGACGCCAGCAAGTCCGACCAGCAGGTGCGCGGCTCCACCGTGATGCCGCACGGCATCGGCAAGACGGTCCGCGTGGCCGTGTTCACCTCGGGCAAGAACCTGGATGCCGCCAAGGCCGCCGGCGCCGACGTCGTCGGCCTGGAAGACCTGGCCGCGCAGGTGAAGGCGGGCGAGATCAACTTCGATGTGGTCGTGGCGAGCCCGGACGCGATGCGCGTGGTCGGCCAGCTGGGCCAGATCCTGGGACCCCGCGGCCTGATGCCGAACCCCAAGGTCGGCACCGTCACCCCGGATGTCGCCGGCGCCGTGCGCAACGCGAAGTCCGGCCAGGTGCGCTACCGCGTGGACAAGGCCGGCATCATCCACTGCACCATCGGCAAGGCGAGCTTCGATGCGCAGCAGCTGCAGGAGAACCTGCAGGCGCTGCTGGCGGACCTGCAGAAGGCCAAGCCTTCCGCCTCCAAGGGTCAATACCTGAAACGTGTCACCGTGTCCTCGACCATGGGTCCGGGTGTGGTGATCGATCAGTCCAGCCTCACCGCGAGCGCTGGTTGAGTTTGTAGAAGTTTTGCGGTCCGGCGCGCCCGTTGGCGCCGGCAGTCAAAGACCGCAGGCGGGACCAGGGGTCCCTTAATGAGATGCCTGCGCAGATGGTGCGCCGCGCACGGTCCGAAGGGTCTCCCTCCGTGCCGTGAAGGTCGCCGTCAAAGGGTGGAACAGGAATGAGGGCAGCTTCAGACCGGTTCCGTTGGTGAGTGATCTTCAGGCTTTGGAGAATTTTGAATGCCACTGAATCTTGAAGACAAAAAAGCGCTGGTAGCGGAAGTGAACGCGGTCGCGGCAAACGCCCTGTCCGTTGTCGCTGCCGAATACCGTGGCCTCACGGTGACGCAGATGACCGATCTGCGTGCCAAGGCTCGTGCCCAGGGTGTGTACCTGCGTGTGATCAAGAACACGCTGGCGCGCAAGGCACTGGCCGGCACGACGTTCGAGTCGTTCGGTCCCGTGCTCAAGGGCCCGCTCGTGCTGGCCTTCTCGAAGGACGATCCCGGCGCTGCCGCGCGCGTGGTCAAGGACTTTGCGAAGGCCAACGACAAGCTCGTTGCGACTCATTTGTCCATCGGCGGCCAGGTGCTGCCGGGCAAGGACATCGAGAAGCTCGCGAGCCTGCCGACGCGTGAACAGGCGCTGTCTCAGCTGCTGGGCGTGATCAAGGCCCCGGTCGAGAAGCTTGTCCGCACGATCAACGAGCCGCAGTCCATGCTGGTCCGCGCGATTGCCGCGTATCGTGACCAGAGGCAGGCGGCCGGCGCTTGATGTCATCGGCCCGCGCTGGTGCGGGCCTGAAACGAACCTTATACAGACATACATTTTTGGAGACCTGACATGGCCGTTACGAAGGAAGAGATTCTCGACGCGATTTCCAAGCTGACGCTGATGGAAGTGGTCGAGCTGGTTGCTGATTTCGAGAAGAAGTTCGGCGTGACCGCCGCCGCTCCGGTGGAGGAGAAGACCGAGTTCACCGTGGTCCTGAAGGAATACCCGGCGGACAAGAAGGTCGGCATCATCAAGGTCGTGCGCGAGCTGACGGGCCTGGGCCTGAAGGAAGCCAAGGACCTGGTCGAGGGCGTGCCGCAGAACGTCAAGGAAGCCGTGAACAAGGCTGACTCCGACGCGATGAAGAAGAAGCTGGAAGATGCCGGCGCCAAGGTGGAGATCAAGTAAGACCTGCCGTGGGACATCCCATGGGCTGGGCACTTGATGCCTTCAACCTGATGCCGGGATCCGCGTTCGCGCGGGTCCC
Organism: Gammaproteobacteria bacterium; assembly: GCA_027451085.1. Lineage (GTDB taxonomy): Bacteria > Pseudomonadota > Gammaproteobacteria > Steroidobacterales > Steroidobacteraceae > DAIDKA01. Next base: position 148 of record DAIDKA010000012.1, on the reverse strand, counting down.
GGCAGCCTGCCTTTTCATGGCAGGCGTAGTTCGCAGGCCGCGCGTGGCGCGGCCCCTTCCCCGCACAATGTGTGCGGGGACTATTTCTGTTCCGAGGTGATCCGATGGCCTACTCCTTCACCGAGAAGAAGCGCATCCGCAAGAACTT
>DAIDKA010000011.1 GCA_027451085.1 Gammaproteobacteria bacterium | reverse complement strand
CTATTACAGCCAGTACAACCTCTATCCCGGGGATCCGACGTACGACGGCACCGCCGCGCCGAATCTCACCCATGCCAATCCTGACTTCGGTGATCCGGGCTCGGCGCTGGTGCAGTTCCTGAATTCGAACGATTCCTTCGGATTCCCGGTGCTGGGAAACCAGCTGTACTTTCAGAACGCGGGCATCGAGAACCGCAATTCGGCCTCCGGCTTCGGCCAGGCGGTCTGGCATGTGACTGACAGGTTGCGCCTGACGGCCGGCGGCCGCTTCACCCACGATCACAACACCACCTGGTTCAGCGACTATTGGAACCAGTTCAACTCCTTCAACGGCTACCAGCCGATGTTCGTGGAGCAGACCAACCAGAAGTGGACCTGGCGTGTCGGTGCCGACTACGACCTGACGCCCGCCAACATGGTGTACGGCAGCATCTCCACGGGTTTCAAGCCGGGCGGAGGCAATATTTCGGATTCGCCGGCGGTGGTGCCGCTGCAATTCCAGCCGGAGACCATCACGGCCTACGAGATCGGGTCGAAGAACTCCTTCCTGGACAAGCACCTGAATCTGAATGTGTCCGCGTACCTGTATAAAGACCACAATATGCAGTTCCAGGCGGAAGACCTGATCCCGTTCCAGGGAGGCGTCGACAACATCCCCGCGGTGGAAGTGCATGGTCTTGAAGCCGAGCTTGCGGCGCTGATGCCTGCGGGCTTCCGTTTCGACAGCAACATCGCCTGGGAGAAGGGTCAGATCACGTCGCACTTCATGGCGCTGGACGACGCGTCCGGCAACGCCGCCAACAATGAGTACTACGCCTACTGTGCGGCCAATCCCGCGGACCCCAGCTGCGGCTCTGAATACTACGTGGGGTCGATCCCGCAGGCTCCGGTCCTGACGTCCCTGCGCCAGGCCGCCTACCGCGACGTCTATGGCAATTCGCCGCCCAATCTGCCTGAGTGGACCATCACCACGACCCTCAGTCACATCACGAGCTTCGCGGACGGCTCCTCGCTGCTCGCCAGGATCGAGGGGCAGTACCGCAGCGACTACGCGGATACGGTTTTTGGCATCTCCGACCCCATCTACCGCGCGCCGTCGTATTTCCTGACCAACGTGTTCGCGGATTACACCCTGCGCGACACGGGGCTGGACTTCTCGCTGGGTGTGAACAACCTGTTCAACCGCGTGCAGGTGCTGTCGAGGTTCACCAACCAGTTCGGTGGTGAGACCACGCAGCAGTATTTCCCGCCGTTGACCATCGTGGCGGGCATACACTACAGCTTCAAATGAGACCACGCGCAAAACGCATCGCCCGCCGGGAGTTCCTGCTGGGCGGCGCCGCGACCGGTGTCGCGCTGGGTGTTGGACGGCGGACCTTCGCCGCCGCACCGGTGCTCAAGGTCGGCGTGGCCCTGGTTTCGCCGGCCACCGAGCTGGGCTGGACCCGTCAGCACCAGCTTGGCGCGGAGTCGATCAAGGCCGCCCTCGGCAGCCAGGTCGAGATCAGCATAGTGGACAACGTCTACGATCCCCAGGATGCCGAGCGCGTATTCCGCAGTTTCGCGACCTCGGGCCATCGCCTGCTGTTCGGCACCAGCTTCTCGCATACCGTGCCCATCGCGCGGGTTGCGCGGCAGTTTCCCACGGTAACTTTCGACTGCTGTTCCGGGATGTTCATCACCTCCAACCTCGGCGGCTTCGAGGCCCGCTATCAGGAAGGTGCTTACCTGGCCGGGGTGGCTGCCGCACGGGTCTCGAGGAGCGGCCGCCTTGGCTTCATCGGCGGCTTTCCGGTGCCGGACGTGGTCGGGCCCGCCAACGCATTTCTGCTCGGTGCGCAGAGCATCAACCCCCGGACCACCTGCACGGTGATCTTCATGAATTCCTGGGAGGATCCGGGCAAGGAGAAGGAAGCCACGCTGGCGCTCATCGCGCAGGGCAGCGATGTAATTGCGGCCATGACGGACAGCCCGGTGGCGGCCCAGACCGCCGACCAGAAGGGTGCGTGGTCGGTCGGTTACGCCAGTGATATGCGCAAGTACGCGCCCAAGCGCCTGCTGAGCTCCATGATCCTCGACTGGAGCAGCATCTATGTGCAGGACGCACGCGACGTGCTCGCGGGCACGTGGAAGTCGCAGGCGCGCTGGTGGGGTCTGAAGGAGGGGGTTGTGAAGATGGCCCCGTGGTCCGGGCAGTTGGATGCGGGCACACGCGCCTTGATCGCACGCACCGAGCAGGGGATCCGCGGCGGCGTCATCCGGCCCTTCGGCGGTGAGATCCGCGATCAGGACGGCACTGTACGGGTGCGTGCCGGCGCGGTGCTCGACGAGCAGCAGACCCGCAGCATCAACTGGTTGGTCGCGGGCATGCAGGGACGCCTGAAGGCTTAGGACCTCATCATCATGGCGCCGCCTGATTCCGGCCCGACGCCGCTGCTGGAGCTGTGTTCGATCACGCGGCGCTACGGTGCCGTTGTGGCGGCTGATGGCGTGTCGATTCAGGTTGCGCCCGGCTCAATTCACGGGGTGGTGGGCGAAAACGGTGCCGGCAAAAGCACGTTGATGAAAATCATCAACGGCGAGGTGCGGCCCGGTTCCGGTGAGCTGCGGTGGCGCGGTGAGCCGGTGGTGATCGACACTCCGGCGGCGGCACGGCAGCTGGGGATCTGCATGGTGCACCAGCACTTCGCCCTGTTCGAGTCCCTGACCGTGGCGGAAAACATCGCGCTTGCCAGCCCGGGACGCTTCGATCTTGCCCGGCTGCAGGACCGCATCGCAGCGCTGGGCCGGCAGCATGGACTGCCGGTTGATCCGCGTCGCACCGTGCATCACCTGTCCGTGGGTGAGCGCCAGCGGGTCGAGATTCTGCGCTGCCTGCTGCAGGACCCCAGGCTGTTGATCCTGGATGAGCCCACTGCGGTGCTGGCGCCGCCGGCCGTCGCCCGCCTGTTCGAGATGCTGCGAGCCCTGGCCGCCTCCGGCTGCGGCATCCTGTACATCAGTCATCGCCTGGGTGAAATCCAGGCGTTATGCGATGGGGCCACGGTGCTGCGGGCGGGCAGGGTGGTGGCCAGCGTGGACCCGGCGGCGGTGACACCGGGCGAGCTGGCACGCTTCATGGTCGGGCATGCGGTGCCCCCCGTGACTCGTCCCGGACATGAGTGCGAAGTCCGCCCGCGCCTGGCGGTACGGCAGCTGTCGCTGTCACCCGGGGACTCCTTCGGCGTCGCCTTGCGCGAGGTGGACCTGGAGGTGCGTGGCGGAGAAATCGTCGGCATCGCCGGTGTATCCGGCAATGGCCAGTCCGAATTGCTGGCGGCGCTCAGCGGTGAGCGCATGTCGCTGCGCGAGGCCGTGCAGCTCGGGGGCGAGTCGGTCGGGCACCTGGACGCGGGCGCCCGGCGCGCGCGCGGCCTGGCCTACGTGCCCGAGGAACGCCTGGGGCGAGGCGCCGTGCCGCGGATGTCGCTTACAGACAATGCGCTGCTTACCCTGCATCCTGCGGGACTGGTCCGCTGGGGGTTCATCGACCGCGACCGCGCAACGCAATGCGCCGGGCGCATCATCGAGAAATCCGCGGTCCGCTGTTCCGGCCCCGGGGCATGGGCGGCCAGCCTGTCCGGTGGCAACCTGCAGAAATTCATCATGGGCCGCGAGTGCAGCCTGCATCCGGCGGTGCTGATCGTGGCCCAGCCCACCTGGGGGGTGGACGTTGCGG
>DAIDKA010000010.1 GCA_027451085.1 Gammaproteobacteria bacterium | reverse complement strand
ACAACATCGGCCTGCCCTACAGCGGCATGAACATCGCCCTGAGCGACTCGGCCACGGTGGGCCCGCAGGACGGCGAGGTGCTGATCTCGCTCAACAAGAAGCACACCCCGACCGCGGACCTGACCGCCATGCTGCGCCGCGAACTGCCCCGGCGCTTCCCGCAGCTGACCTTCTTCTTCCAGCCCGCCGACATCATCGACCAGGTGCTGAACTTCGGCCAGCCGGCGCCGATCGACATCCGCGTGTCCGGCTCGGACCCGGATGCCACCTATGCCCTGGCCCAGCACTATGCATCCCGCCTCGCCCACATCCCCGGGGTGGTCGACTCGCACGTGTTCCAGGTGCCGGACGCTCCTGGCCTCAAGGTCAACGTCGACCGCAACATCGCGGCCGAGATGGGCATCACGGAGCGCGATGCGGCCAACAACATCCTGGTCACCTCCAGCTCCAGCCTGCAGTCCTCCCCCAACTTCTGGGTGGACCCGAGTAACGGCGTGAGCTACCCGCTGGTGGTGCAGCAGCCGGCCTACAGCTTCGCCAACACCGGGGATCTTCTGACCATGCCGCTGCCGGGCGCGAAGGGGTCAAGCCAGGCCCAGACCCTGATGAACATCGCCCAGCTGCAGCGCGTGAAGGTGGCCCTGTCGACCTCCCAGCTGAACATCCGGCCGGTGTTTGACGTGCACGCCGACGTCCAGGGACGCGACCTCTACGGTGCGTCCCTGGACATCGACCGCCTGCTGAAGCAGGACCACCCGCCCGTGGACCAGCCGATCTCGGTCATCCTGGGCGGCCAGATCGACACCATGCGCAGCAGCTACGACGGCCTGTTCGCCGGCATCGGGCTTGCCATCATCCTGGTGTACCTGTTCCTGGTGATCAACTTCCAGAGCTGGATCGATCCGGTCATCGTGCTGCTGGCGGTGCCCTTCGCCCTGGGCGGGGTGCTGTGGATGCTGACGCTGACCCAGACGCACCTGTCGGTCCCGGCCCTGATGGGAACCCTCATGTGCATCGGCCTGACCACGGCCAACAGCATCCTGGTGGTCAGTTTCGCCAACCAGCGCATGGATGCGGGGGACTCCCCGCTCGATGCGGCGGTGGCCGCCGGCTACACCCGCCTGCGCCCCGTGCTGATGACCGCCGGTGCGATGATGCTGGGCATGGTCCCCATGGCACTGGGCGTCGGCGAGGGCGGTGAACAGAACGCCCCGCTCGCCCGCGCCGTGATCGGCGGCCTGCTCTTCGCCACCTTCGCCACCCTTGTATTCGTTCCGACCATGTACCGCCTGATGCGACGCCCGCCTGCGCCGGCTACCGCTGCGGCCACAGGACACAGCCATGCAATCTAATGACTCACAGACCGTCAAGCACTCCTATCCCCCTGACACCAGCCGCAAGCTCAAGCGCGCGGCGATCAGCGTCGCAGCGGTGCTCGCCACCGGTTTCGTGGTGGTCGAGACCTTTGCCATCCTGCACACCCGCGCCCTGGCGAAGGATGTGCAGGAGGCCGACACCGCCGCCCACCCGGTGGAAGTGATCCGGGCCCAGGCGATCGGCGGCGCCAGGCACTTCAGCCTGCCCGGCGAGACCATGGCCTGGTACACGAGCACCATCTATGCACGGGTCAATGGTTACGTCGCCCGCTGGCTGGTGGACATCGGCGACCCGGTTATGATGAATTTCTGGTATCGATGAATGCTTAAAACACGGCGCTAAACAGCTGTTTAAATCCATAAAATCAATTCCAAACGAAATAAGTTTTGC
>DAIDKA010000009.1 GCA_027451085.1 Gammaproteobacteria bacterium | reverse complement strand
CGCCGTTCTTGTCGCGCAGGGGCAGGTTGTTGAGCGCCTCGACGGTCGGGGTGCTGCCGTTCAGGCGCACGTTGTACTCGATGTCCCCGATCTTCTGGGTGCCCGCCGGATAGGTGATGTTCTGGTTGCTGAGCGCATTGTTGACGTCCGTGGCGGACAGGCCCTGGGCGCGCAGGGCGTCGGGCTTGAGGTCCACCTGCACCTGGCGGGTGGCGCCGCCGAAGGGGTAGGGGATGGAGACGCCGGCGATGGTTGCGATCTGGCCGCGGATGATCTGGTTGCCGAAGTCGAACAGCTGCGCCTCGGTGAGCCGGTCGCTGGACATGGCCAGCTGCAGGATGGGCACGCTGGAGGCGCTGTACTTGAGAATCAGCGGGGGCAGGGTGCCCGGAGGCATCTGCGCGATCGAACGCGAGCCGAAGGCCGTGGTCTGGGCCATCGCCAGGTTGACGTCGACCCCGGGCTGGAAGAACAGCTTGATGACGGACAGACCGGGGTAGTTCTGCGATTCGACATGCTCGATGTCGTTGATCAGGGTGCTGGCGTAGCGCTCGACCTGCGAGGTGATGCGGCCGGCAATCTCATCCGGCGGCATGCCCGAGTACTGGAAGTCGACGGCGACCACCGGGATGGCGATGTCGGGGAAGATGTCCACCGGCATGCCGGCCCGCAGTGGGGTACCGAGCAGTGTCAAAGCGCCCAGGATGGGGATCAGCAGTGCAAGCACAATAAAAGTGTAGGGACGCTTGAGCGCCACCTCGACGATCCACATGGGCAGGCTTCCAGTCGACGATAATCGATTATCGATACTACAAAACCGAGGTGGCTGGCGACATTAGAGCTTCTTAATCTTAGGAACTGATGGCCATGAGGATCCCGGGCACCGCCGGGCCAGAGCACTGTAGTATGAATTTTAAACGATTGATTGCAGTAGAGTTTCTGGTTTTGGTGCTGAGCAGTGCTGTTGCTGCTGCCGGTCAACCGGATGCGGCGCCCGCCATACCATGGCCGCCGACCGGGGAGCGGGTCAGCTGGCAGGACCCGGCCGCGTCCCCGGCGCATCTGCTGCACCTGCACCTACTGGCTTTCAATGATTTCCACGGCAATCTCGAGACTCCGGCCGCACCTGATGCGGGCCGGCCGGCGGGCGGCGCCGCGGTGCTGGCGGCTTACCTGGAAGCAGCCCAGGAGCGAGACCCGGCCCATACCCTGATCATCCACGCAGGCGACCAACTGGGCGCCAGTCCGCCGATCACGCGGCTGCTGCAGAATGAACCGGCCATCCAGTTCCTGAACCTGCTGGCTGATCCGCGCCGCTGCCCGCGGGGCCAGGCGACACACTTCTACAAGGTCACGGACCCGCGGCCGGACTCATGCAATGTCATCGGCACGCCGGGCAATCACGAATTCGACGCCGGGCCCACTGAGCTGCTGCGGTTGCTGCAGGGTGGCAACGCGGCGAACGGCCCGTTCCTCGAACGCCCCTGGCGCGGCAGTCGTGTGCCTTATGTATGCGCCAACGTCATTGACCGCCGCACCGGTCATACCCTGCTGCCGCCTTATGCCGTGGTGGACGTGGGCGGGACGCGGGTGGGCGTGATCGGCGCTGTCTTGCAAGGTGTGCCGTCGATCATCCCCGCCTGGGCCGCGCGCAACCTCCAGTTCACGGACGAGGCCGCTGCCATCAATCACGCCGCGCGCGAACTGACCCGCCACGGCGTGCGCGTGATCGTCGTGACCATCCACCAGGGCGTGGTGCCGGTGACGGCAAACGGCCGCCGCGAGTGGCGCGGACCGTTGCGTGACATTGTGGCCCGCCTCGACCCGCAGATCGATGTCGTAATCTCCGGCCACACGCACAACTACACCAATGCCCTGTTTCCGGACCGCGCCGGCAGGCCGGTGCTGGTGACCCAGGCCTACTCCTACGGCATGGCATACGCCGACATCGACCTGGGCGTGGACCCGGGCAGCGGGCGGGTCGTGAGCAAATCCGCCCGGGTGCTGGCGGCGTGGGCTGATGCCGGTCCCGCACTTGCGCCGGACGCGCGCGTTGCCGCGCTGGTCCAGGCGGCCCGCGATACCGTCGGTCCTCGCGTGGCGGTCGTGGTGGCGCGCGCTGCGGAGCCGATCACGCGCACCATGAATGCCGCCGGTGAGTCTGCGCTGGGGAATCTGGTGGCCGACGCCCAGCGCGAATCCGTGCATGCGGACATCGCGTTCATGAATCCGGGCGGGCTGCGCGCGGATTTGCGTGCAGGCCCCGTCACTCGCGGTGACATCATGACCATCCACCCCTTTGGCAACCGTGTGCTGGCGCTGCGGATGACGGGTGCCCAGGTCCTGGCCGTGCTGGAGGAACAGTGGCCACGCGACCCGGCAGGCATGCCACGAGTGCTGAAGACCTCCGGCTTGAGTTATGTGTGGGATCCAGCGCGTCCCGTGGGTTCGCGGGTGCTGGCCGCCTGCGACGCGCGGCTCAGACCCATCCTGCCCACCGCCAGCTACCGCGTGGCGGTGAGCGATTTCCTGGTCGGTGGCGGCGATGATTTCAAGGGTTTCAGGACGCCGGTGGTGGAGCAGGTGGGGCCGCTCGATACAGCGGCGCTGGAGGGCTGGTTTGCGGCCAGGACCCGGGGAAACACCCCACCCGTCATAGACCCCAGGATCGAAGGACGCATCGGGGTGCCAGGCCTGCCATCCCTGTGCCCGGCGGCCGCCGTGGCCGGTGGTTGAGCAGTCAAGTCAAAAGAGTTTTTATCGGTCGCATTTGCCCCCTGCCCTGTAGCAATATAGCGGGCAGATTGCGGGTCAGAGGTTCGGGGGATTGCTTGATCAATGAATTCGCCACATGGCTGGCGTCCACGCGTGCCAATGATGTGGTCCAGAATGTCACCTGGATCATCCCGACGGTGCAGTCGGTGCATATCGTGTGCATCGCCATCGTGATCACCTCGGTGGCCATGCTGGACTTCAGGCTGCTGGGCATCGGCGGTCCGCGCCAGAGCCTGGCTGACACCGCCCGGCGGTTCCTGCCCTGGCTGTGGTGCGGGCTCGTGATGCTGGCCCTGTCCGGCAGTGTGCTGATCGTGGGCGAGCCGGCGCGCGAACTTCAAAGCAGTGTCTTCTGGCTGAAAATGACCCTCGTGGCCTGCGCCATCGCGCTCACGGCGGTGTTCAACGTGGTGCTGAACCAGGGTGCCACCTTCTGGGAGCGCAACCGCGTGATCGCGGTGGTGACCGGGGTGGTGTCGCTGGGGTTGTGGCTGTCGATCCTGGCGGCCGGCCGCTGGATTGCCTACGCGGCGCACGGCTGAGACCCACACATGTTTGAAAAGCTGCTCGCGGCCCTGCAGGCCGCTCCTTGGGCGCAGGCCGTCAGCGAGTCCACCTGGCTGTTCCCGACCATCGAGACGCTGCACGTGCTGGCGCTGACGCTGGTCGTGGGCTCCATCATGGTGGTCGACCTGCGGCTCCTGAACCTGGCGTCACGCAACCGTTCCGTGCGCGAACTCACCAGTGAGATGCTGCCGTGGACCTGGGTGGCGTTCGTCTGCGCCGTCATCACCGGCGGCACGCTGTTCAGTTCGGCGGCGACCCGCTACTGGGGGATCGTGCCGTTCCGCGCCAAGATGGTGATGCTGATGCTGGCGGGACTCAACATGGCCGTGTTCCACCTCGGCGCCTACCGCGGGGTCGCGGCCTGGGATCGCGCTCCGGCTGTGCCGCCACCGGCGGCCAAGCTCGCCGGCGGGTTGTCCCTGCTGATCTGGGTGAGCGTGGTGATGCTGGGCCGCTGGATCGGCTTCAGCTAAGGCCCAGCGCCCACCCGTCTGCGGTCACAGCAACGAGAAGGTGGCGGACAGGAACTGGCCGTTGTCGTCGTCGGCCAGGAACCACAATTGCGCGGTCGGCAGGCCGCTGCCGGCGGGCAGATAGCTGGCGAGGCCCGAGAAGGTGTCGTTCTGACCGTTGCAAGTGCGTACATAGCGTTCGCTGTAGGCATCCATCTGTGCGCTGATGAGGCCGAGGTTGCCGGCGTACGTGCAGCCGTTGCTGTCGGTGCCGGAGAAACTGCCATCGTCGGCGAAGGTGAGGTTCAGCGTCGAGCCACCGTTGCTGTATTGCCAGCTGCCGGCCGGCGTCGCCAGGGCCGAACCGGAGTTGGAGGCGGAGTTCAGGTTCAGCGTCAGCTGCTGCATCTGGCCTGATGAATCCGTGAATGTGCCGATGATCTGGGTGCCGGTGACCGTCGCGGCGAGCGTGCCGGCACTCTGCAGGGTGCCGTTCGGGAAGTCGATGCTCTGGGAATAGGCGATATAGCTGCCGGACAGCTGGTTCGAGGTGGTGCCTGCGTTGAGGCGGTAGTACGTTCCGTCAGAACCGCTCACCAGCGCCGCGCCGTTCTCTGCAATGATGGCCACGACCGGCACCTGCTGCTGTGAGACGGTGTTGATCAATGTGCCCTGGTAGATGCCCGAGGGGTCGACACCCTGTGGCGCGCAGCCGTAGGAGCCGTACGAGCCGCAGGTGCCACCTCCGCTGCCGCATCCCACCAGCAGTGAGCTGCCGGTGATGGCAACCGCCGGAACCAGTCTGCGTGTGACGCTCATGATCTTGTCTCCCCAGTATCCATGCCGCCGGTGTCCGGCAGTCTGCCTCGACCCCGCCGGCGGCTCCGGCTACCCTTCGGTTCATGGGCATATCCTTCACCCTGACCGACCGTGAACTGCCGGCCTCGCCGGCCTTCATCAAATTCCTGTCCCGCATGCTCGAGGGCGGGACCCACCCGCCGGAGCCGTGGGTCGACCAGCGCTCCGAACTGCTCATGCCTGCCCTGACGCAGCTGCCCCAGCAGCTGGCGGCCGATGCGGAACGCATCATGGCCAGTGCGCGCGGCCGCGAGCACATTGCGCGTGCCTACCAGCTCCTGGCCTGCCTGCTGTGCGGCGCACTGGAGCCCATCGAAGCGCTGCAAGCGCGTTTCCGCTTCATCGCCGTGGTGGGTATGGGCCGTTCCGGCGGTTCGTACCTGACGGCCGAACTGTATCGGGCGCTGGGCATGGCGCCGGAGCAGGTGCCGGGTGACATAGCACACGATGCCTTCCCGGATGCGGGACCGTTCCTGCTGGAGGCCGGCGGCAACAGCTGGCTTGCCACTCTCAAGAGCCTGGCCGAATACCTGGTCATGACCGAGGTGTTCTTCGCCGGCCACGCGCAGCAGGCCGGAGCGGTGGTGGTACCCAAGAAGCTCACCCAGGCGGCTTATGCCGGCGGACTGTACCGACAGGTGTTCGGTCCGGGTCTGGAGTGCGTCATCACGCTGCGTCACCCGGCGCCGGCCTGTCTTTCCACCTGCGAGAAGTCCGGAGGGCTGCCGCCCGACGGCTGCTTTGCGGTCCGTTCCAACATGGAGGCCTGGTGCCGGCGCGATCTGCACGGCATGGGGGTGAATCCCGGGGAGCTGGCGCGCTGGGACTACTTCGAAGCGTACCTGCGCCACTGGGAGTACTACCACCTGCTGCTGCTGACCTCGGGACTGCTGGCGATCCCCCGGCTGTGCATCGTGCCTTACCAGGCTGATGCCTTGCAGGACCTGGCGGGCTCGTTCCATGCCCGCTTCGGCAGCGGACTGCGGCCCGGGCCGTTCACGGTGTCTGCGCGCGTGCGGTCGCTGCACCCGCAGTGGCTGGACCGGGCTGCGCCAGTGGTCGCACGGGTGGCGGCCACATGGCGTGCGGCTGGATTCGACTTCCCGTACGAAGCCCTGCAAGCGGCCTGGTGAGGCTGACCGGGCAGGCCGTAACGGCAAGCCGGTATTCATTTGCCTGGTCGCTTATGGCCCCGGTAGTGTTCCCTGAACTCATCATCGGCGGCCTTCTTCTGGTCGGCCGACATGCTGTCGTACAGCGCCTGGAAGGGTGGAACCAGGTTCTTCATGCCTTCAGCATGGGCCTGCGCGATCTCCGCGTATGAGTTCAGGTCCTCGACCGCTGACTGGGTTGCCGTGTGATCGTTGCGGGCCTTGGCCAGGCTGATCATCCTGGCGCTGTTGGCACGCATTACGGCGGCGAGCTTCTGCCATAGCGGCTCCTGGGCGGCGGTGATCTTCAGCTGGTTGTGCAGGTGTTCGATCATGGCATCGACGCCCTGGCTGGTGCCGTGCGACATCGAATGGCTGTGACTGCCAGGGGCCGCTGCCGGGGCCGACGTGACGGCACCGGTGCCGGCCATCGCCAGTCCCCCGACGGTCAGGGTCATCATCGCGCCGACCACAAGGGTGGCAGCACAGTTCAGCTTCATGCGTTGGGTCTTCATGGTGTGTGCTCAGATTCAACGGCCGTGATGCCAGTCGCGGTGATGCCAGTCACGGCCGCGGTGCCAGTCCCCGCGGTGCCAGTCGCGGCCGCGGTAGTCTCCCCAGCCGTCGCCGTCGTAATCACCGCCATAGCCCCAGCCCGGGTTGCCATAAACCACCCCCGGACCGTAGTACACCGGCGGTGGCGGGGTGGCGTATACCGGTGGCGGGGCAACGTATACCGGCGGCGGGAACAGCCCGGGCAGCATCGCACCGATGTCTATCTGGACTCCGGCGTGTGCCGTGACCGTCATACCTGCCAGTAATGGCCCGAGCAGCAGTACTGCCTTCATGCGTGTCATTATATGACTCGTGATGCTGATTGATGCACAAATGGTAATGCTTCTGAACGTTGTGCCCGCAGTAGTCTTGTATCGCTCGGATTACGAGGCGCGCCACAGATACAGTTCGTTACAAAAGACCCCGGAGCGTGTCCGCAGTGTCTCGCTACTGGTTGTGTGACGGGCCACTGCCGTCGGCGGGTGCTGCCGCCAGGGTCTTGGGCGAATCACTCAGCTTCTGGCCGTCTGGCAGCGTGACCGACAGGAACGTGCCACCTTTTTCCCCGCTGCGCAGCGGGTGGATCACCACGGTGACCTTGTCGCCCGGCTTCACCATGTTCGACCGGAAGCCCATGCGTGCCAGGTTGTTGGGACTGTTCATCTCGATGCCCCACAGGTCCGTGCCACCCTGGGTGTTGGGTACATAGACTTCCATCCAGGCATGCGGGTTGGACCACTTGAACTGCTTGACCGTGCCGGTCAGGGACAGGTTTTTGGTCCGGTCGAACATGGCATAGGAATGATGCGCGGTGGCGATGCCCTGAAAGCCTGCCGTACCCAGCGCCAGCAGCGCGCAGCCCCAGAATGATGATTTCATGATTCTCCCCCTGATCCTTACGGTGCGCCGCGATTGCCGCGGATGAAGTCCAGCACCGGGCCGGACACGGATTCGTCGCTGGTGCCCACTGAAAAAGCTTCCGACAGATGCGAGTGCCCGGCCAGGAGCACGTGCGGCACGGGTTTGCCCGCGGCCTCGCGGGCCTTGAGCAGTGCCTCGGTCTGCGGCGCGAAGCCCGGCGGGTCCAGTTCCGCATAGAGCACCAGCAGCGGCGTTGTGGTCCTTGCAAGGCCGGGCAGTGAGGAGCGCGCTGCATACTGGCCCACGTCCTCGCCGTAGTAGCTCTTCCACACCGAGGGCGTGGTGCCCAGGTCATACACTGCACCGGACATGAGGATGGCGCCGGCGATCTGCGGCTGTTGCCCTGCTGCAGCGACGTGGGCCATGTAGTCGGCCACGTGCGAGCCGCCAGCGGAGTGGCCCCACAGGTAGATGTGCCGCGGATCGCCGCCGTAGTCGCGGGCATGCGCCTTGAGAAAGGCCACGAGGTGGGTGAGGTCTTCCACGCCCGCCGGCCACTGCGCCTGTGGCGCCAGCCGGTAGTTGATGATGACCGCAACCAGGCCATGGGCTGCGGCCCACACGCCGATGTTGTCGTAGAAGGGCGAACCGTCGGTGTGCTTGGAGCCACCCGTGAAACCGCCGCCCGGCACGAACACGAGCACCGGTCGGTTCGAGCCCCGCGTCGCGGGCTGGTAGACGTCTGCCTGGTTGCGCGCGTCGGGGCCGTAGGACACATCGCGCGTGACCTCGGCGTCCTTGTAGGGCTCGCGCGGCTGCAGCGGCGCGTACAGCTTCGCCGTCTCCGGCGGGTTGATCACCGGGCCGATGGCGCGCAGCGCGGTGGCTATATCGGGCGGCATGGCGTGAGCGCCTGAACCGTCGAGAATTGCTGGCACTTGCTTGCGTCCTGTCACAGGGTTGGCGTAGTGGAACGGGATGTCGTACACCACCGGGAACATTTCGAAGTGGGCGGTCGGTGGTGCGTCCGGTGGCAGCGCCTTGTCCTCGCCCGGTACGCGGCGCGACGCCCCGCGGGTCCAGCCCCCGTCGTAGCTGGCCGCAAGGGTATTGTAGGTGTGGTCCACCTGCAGCTTCCAGCGGCCGTCTTCCTTCACGGCCGTGTTCTCGTACACGGCGGCGCCAATGGAGGCGCGGCTGCCGAAGCTCATCTGCTGCAGCATGCGGATGCGGATTTTCGCGTGCTGCCCGTCCGGATCGACGTCGATCACGGGCTGCAGCTGCAGATGGTTGCCCAGACGACCCTCGATCGGACCTTCCTTGCCGCGGCCGAAGACCTGCAGCAGGAAGGCACGCACGCGTTCCCGGCCCTTGTAGACGCCGCGTTGCGCCAGCTCCATGGACCCGTCGGCCGAGAACAGGTCGGCCAGGTTGTTCCACAGGTCCTTGTCCAGGTAGTAGCCGTAGGCGCTTTCCAGGTTCTCGATCTCGTACCAGTCCTTGACGCGCCGCAGGCCGTGTCCGGCCTGGTTGAGCGTGGCGTTGACATCAGTGGCCGGTACCGGTTGCCAGGGCGCCGGGGGTTTACCCAGTGCGGCCTCGGCCAGTGTGGGCGTGGGACCGCCGACGGCAGGGTAGTGCGCGACCTGATCCGTAACCGGGTTCGGATAGTGGAACGGCGGCACCTGCGCCGCAGGATAAATGGCGTAGACCTGCGTGGGTGGCCGGTCAGGCGGCAGCGCCTGATCGATGCCGGGCACCGGCTGGGCGTCCTCGCCCCAGCCCTTGTCGTAGGCGGTGATGAAGGTGGGGTAGAAGTGCAGGGATTTGAACTTCCACACCCTGCCCTGCTTGACGAAGGTGTTTTCGTACACACCCTCGGTCCAGCGCCCGGGTTCGCCCAGGTGTCCGGTCATGTCGAACTCGCGGCTGCGGGCACGCGCCGTGCGGCCATCGGGTGCGACATCGACGATCGGCTGCAGCTGGATGTGATCGAACATCCAGCCGTAGGTGAGCCCGTGGTGGCCCAGCGTGCCGAGGTATTGCCGCACGCGCCTGCGGCCCACGTACACGCCCTGCTGGCCGGATTCAAAGGTGGCGTTGTCCGCGAACAGGTCCGCGGCCTGGTCCCACATGGCGCGGTCCAGGTAGTAGCCGTAGATGCGTTGCAGGTTCTCGATGGCCTGAGCGTCCTGGAGCAGGGTCACCCGGTGTTCGAGGCTGGCGGCGCGCAGGCGCAGTGCCGCCGGTGTCAGGGGTGTGCTGGCCGTGGCAGCGGGTGTGATCCAGGCCCGGGAAGCGTCGGTGGTGCCGGGGTTGGTATAATCAAAGGGCGCGATGCAGGCCTGGGGAAAGCCGTTGCAGGACAGGTCGCGCGGCTGGTCCGGTGGATGCGCGAGCTTGCGGCGCGAGACGGGCAAGGCCGGTGCCGATGAGGGGGTGGCCTGTGATGCGTCAGCTGTGCGGCCGGAGGATGCCGCGGCAGCTGCGCCGCCTGGTCTGGCAGGTGCGGCCCATCCTGTTTTGTATGGTGCGCTGAAGCCCGGGTAGTAGTCGAGCCTGCTGATCTTCCAGTGACCGCCTTGCTTGCGGTATTGCATCTCGTATACGCCTTCGGCCCAGGCGGCGTTATGGCCCAGCTGCCCGAACATCGCGAGCGCCCGCCAGCGGCCATGCGCCGTGCTGCCGCCGGCATCGATGTGCACCACCGGCTGGATGTTCATATGGTCGTACAGCCGGCCGTTGCCCAGGCCGATGTCACCCATCTGCTGACCGCCGACATTCAGGTACAGGTGCTGTCGGATGCTGTCGCGGCCGATGAACACGCCGACCGGGTAATTGGTCACGGCATCGTCGGTGAACAGCGCCGCCACGTCCTCCCACATGCCCTTGTCGACGTAATAGCCGTAGGCGCGCTGGAGCTTCTCGATGGTGGCGAAGTCCTCCGCCAGCTGCACATCGGCTTCCAGCTGCGCCAGGCGCTGTTCCGGCGTGGCGCCGGTGGTGGAAGCGGCGTTGGCCGGGGACGAACCCGCGGCAGAAGCCGCCGAACCGGCTTGCGCGGCGCACAGCAAGGCCGCAACCGTGGCGGCCAGCAGGGTGGAGCGCATGGTCAACCGAGCATCAGGTTGTAATCGGCCGGATGCACTAGCGCCGTGAGGTCCGGCGCTTCTGTGCTGTGCATGTACGGTATGGGCTCGGCATAGCGGGGCCCCCACATGTCATCGACCTGCCAGCCGGCGTCCATCGGCGCAGCCAGCGGCATGGACAGCGCGCCCTGGGGCAGCACAGCAGCCATGCCGCGCGTGCCGTGGAGTGCGGCGGCGAGGGTGGCTGCGACGGTCAGGCCTGCCTGCTCCAGGAAAATGCGGCGGCTGTTCACGACAGTTCATCCTTGATGGGCGGCAATACCGACTGCGGGTACCAGTTGGTGTGCGTGCCGCTGCGCAGACGGAAGGGCAGTTTGACGGTGGCGATCACACCGTCGTCCAGGTGCTGTGCGTCTGTGATGATGAGATCGGAGCTCATGGAGTCGAAGTTGCTGACGACGGTCATGACGTAGCCGTCGCCCTCTTCCCTGGAGTTCGCGCGCGGCACGAAACAGCTCTCCTGCAACGCCACCTTGCCCGCGATCGGACACTCGTCGATCTTGCCGGTGCGCACGTCCAGGCGCTGCACCACCTGGGTGCCGCCGGAC
This sequence comes from Gammaproteobacteria bacterium, assembly GCA_027451085.1. GTDB lineage: Bacteria > Pseudomonadota > Gammaproteobacteria > Steroidobacterales > Steroidobacteraceae > DAIDKA01. The sequence goes on along the minus strand of DAIDKA010000009.1, from coordinate 3,368 downwards.
ATGGGGCCCGCGCCTGGCGCCGGTGGTGCGCCCTGGTTGTCACGGCTGCTGATGAAGGCGTAGCGGTAGTCCAGGGACAGGTGGCGGTCGTCCATGCGCGGCAGGAAGCCGGGCGTGGTGGAGACCACGTCCTCCTGGAAGCCATCGGACTTGGAGTTGAGGTCGAAGGTCCAGCGCCGGATCTGTGAAGGGTCGCGCTCGCCGCTGGAGGTGGGCAGTTCCATGGTCACGGTGCTGCCGCGGTCCGTGGCGTTGAGGAAGTGCAGCGTGTTGCGCGAAGGGCCTTTGAACCAGCGCACGTCCTTTGCCTCGCCATCGCGCGGCAGGATGCCGACCATGGTGGGCAGGCTGCCGTCCCATTCCCACATGGGCTGGCCGCTCTTGAGCCTTGCAAGGCTGGTGGTGCGCGCGATCACCGGGATGATGATGTGCTTCTGGGTGATGGCGATGTCGTGGATGATCCCGAGGTAGGGCGAGGTCAGCCACCACTCCTTCGTCACCCGTCCCTGTGGGTCGATGATGTAGACGGCGATGTCCTTGGTCAGGATGCCTTTGGCCTGGTAGCCGTAGGCGATCATCTCGCCGGTGACCGGGTCGATCTTGGGGTGCGCCGACATGGTCTGCGCCGTGTACTTGCCGTGGAAGTTCCAGTCTCCCTGGGTCTCCAGGGTGTGCGGGTCCACGGTGTAGGGCAGGGAGTCCTCCTTCAGCACCAGCATTTTGCCGCCGTGCCAGTAGATGTGGGTGTTGGCGGCGGAACGGTTGATGTGCGCGACGCTCGGGTCGTCGGTGAAGGGGTTGCGGTAGACGCCGAACAGCCGCCGGCGGGCCTTGCGCTCGGCCATCAGGCGCGCGGTGCGCACGTAGCGGCCCTTGTAGTCGACCGAGCCGTTGGCGAAGCGGAAGCGGCTGACGTGGCCGTCGCCGTTGAAACCCGTCATCCACTCGTTCGGCGGCGGGCGGTAGTCGAAGTCGCACTGCATGCGGTAGAAGGTGCCGTGGATGTCGGTGGGGATCTGCCCCCAGACCTCACAGTCATAGACATCGGCGTCGAAGCGAGTCGGGCTGTTGAAGCCCTGCGGGAACATCGGATGCCCGCGGAAATCCACTGCCATGACCAGTCCCCCGTTGTACAGCCCGGCGATGATAACTCAACGGCTGTGCTGGATTGCGCCGGCCAGGCATAGGAACAAGGTTCGCTGGGCCGCCTTGGTCTCAACTCTGCTGGCCGCCGCTGTGGCCTGCGCTGCCGGAACGGATAATGGCGGCATTCCTGCCTTTTCGGCAAAACAGCTTGTCGCGCCGCCCAGGGAAGGCTGGCTGACCAATGGTGGCAGTCCGTGGAACCAGCGCTGGTCGCCGCATCAAGGCACCTCGATCACCTTGAGTCCGGCATGAGTTGCTGCCGCTCGCATGCGCATATCGTAGGTCCCAATGTGGGTCGCGGAGGCTGACAGCGCCAGCGCGACGTGCAATGCATCCAGTGTCCGCAGCGACAGTGATTCGACGCTGAACAGCAGCCGCTCCGCGGCGCGGTGAGTCATGGGCTCCAGGTCCAGGCGGCGGAACGCCCCGGAGCTGGCGTCTTCCAGCAGCGCATCACGAATTTCGTATGCCTGGGTCGCATTGAGTAATCCCTCGCGGCGTCGCCGCGCCACTGCGGACAGCACCTCCGTCACCGCCAGCTCTGAAATCAGAAGGGAACTGTGGCTGCGCAGAAATGCCTCGAGCCTGTCGCTCTCGGGTTCGGGAACATAGAGTTTTACCAGTGCGCTGGAATCCAGGTAGATGCTGGTGGCGGGTACATCCCACTCACCTGTGTCGCGCACCCCCGGCGCCTTAGTCGCGTTCCGCGCGCTCATCGATCACCGCGGCCGAGACAGATCGGGATTGCGTCAACACCGGCATCCGCCGACGCAGGGCAGTCCGGCTTGCAAAGGGCAGCGTCGAATCAGGACGGGGAGGAACCAGTCGCGCCACCGGTCGGCCACGATCCGTGATCACGACCTCGTGACCCCGGCGGACCTCATCGATCAGAGCGGTGAGATTCTGGCGCGCTTCGCGGATGCCGGCTTCTTTCATGTTTTATTGTGCTACATGTAGCACAATGCTGCAAGACCCCTATTTCTCGACAAGCGGGTTGTGTCGGTACACGACAGGAGATAGCAGTAGTACTACATTCTGTATAGGAACTAAGATGGCTCCATGCAGCGAAACTCCGCCAACCGCGCTCGACGTGCGTGACCTGCGAATGCGATACGGGACCAGGGACGTGCTCACCGGCGTGACGTTCACCGCAAGGCGCGGTGAGGTGTTGGCCTTGGTCGGACCGAACGGTGCGGGGAAGACAACCACGATTGAGATCCTGGAGGGTTTTCGCGCGCGGTCGGCGGGAGAGGTATCTGTCCTCGGGACCGATCCGGCACGAGGCAACGAAGCGTGGCGAGCCCGGCTCGGCGTCGTGCTGCAGTCATGGCGGGACCACAGGTTTTGGCGCGCGCGCGAGCTGCTCGCCTACCTGGCTCGGTTCTACGCTCCGTTTGCGACCGCTGAGGTCGCACGGCCGTGGGATGTGGACGAACTCCTCGGGGTTGTCGGCTTGTCAGAGAGCGCCAATGCCAAAATCTGGACGCTGTCGGGCGGGCAGCGGCGGCGCCTCGACGTCGCGATCGGGATCGTTGGGCGCCCCGAGATCGTCTTTCTGGATGAGCCCACGGCTGGCTTCGACCCCCACGCACGCCGCGACTTCCACGATCTCGTGCACCGGCTGTCCGACTTCGAGAACACGACGATTTTGATGACGACTCACGACCTGGACGAGGCCGAAAAGATCGCGGACCGGATACTCGTGCTCGACGAAGGGCGAATCGTCGCTGACGGCAGCGCCGACCAGTTGGCCCGCGACCTCACGACCCCCGCCGAAGTGCGCTGGACCTCCGGTGGGCCGCCGTCCGCGCCGGCCTCTCCAGCGGCTGGATCGAAACCCGTCAGGCGCTCACCGAGCCTGCCGCCTTCAACGGCCTCGCCGCCCCGGCTACGGCCATCGCCTACTGTCATGAGGACGGCACACTGTTGCGCGCCAAAGCCACCCCGAACGGGATGCTCGGTTTCCTCATTGGCAAGATCGTGAAGTTCTCCTTGACGACGCTCACCGGGCTCGTTCTCCTTGTGATACCCGGCGGCATCGTTGTGGGCGACTTGGTATTCGACGCCCGGACATGGCTGATGCTCGCATTGATCTTCGTCGGCGGAATGATGTCCACGGTCCCTATCGGCCTTGCACTCGGCTCTCTCCTGAAGTCAACCATGCAGTCCACGCTGGTGTTGCTGGCGGTCGCGCTCCTCATTGCTCCATCGGGCATCTTCTA
>DAIDKA010000008.1 GCA_027451085.1 Gammaproteobacteria bacterium | reverse complement strand
TGTCGACAAGCGCATAACCGTCCTGGTGGAAGTCGCCCGCAATGAGCTTCAAGACGCCTCCGGCCCGAGATCGCCCTTGGCCGCCTCCGCATAACCGAAGCCACTGGCGCCGAACCCGTTGCCGTTGTAAAGCATGTAGGGCCGGCCCCGGACCTCGAACACCTCTGGATATGCGATCATGAACGAGTCCCAGCCACTTGCGGCGGGGGCGATGCCCGCCCGGTCGTCCATGCGCCGCCAGGACAGGCCGTCGCCGGACTCTGCGTAGCCGATGCGGTAGCTCGACCCGGCATCGGTGCGGTAGCCGCTCTGCCGGCGATAGGAGTACCACATCCGCCACAGGCTGCCCCGGCGATGCACGCTGGCACGGACAATGCCCCCCTCCGCATCGTCTGCGTAGTCGATGGCCACCTGCCCGTCGCGCCGCCAATGAATGCCATCGCGGGACTGCGCATACTTCAGATGATAACGCGGTTCGGCCCGGTCGCCGACCTGGTTCCAGCCTGTGCACGACAGATACCAGTTGCGCCAGATTCCATCTTCAACACGGACGCACGTGGTGCCGCAGAAATAGGGCTCCTCGGCGGTGCGATCCATGACGGGCCCCTCGAACAGGCGCCGGTAGGTCTCACCCCCGTCCTCGCTGATCGCCAGCCCGACGGCGTTGTGATACGGCACGGTATTGCGGACGTTCCAGCCGATGTAGTAGAGGTATCGGACTGCGCCCTCATCGACCACGCATGACGGCATCATGCCGCAATCATCAAAAGCCCCGACGCCGCCGAGCTGCAGCACCGGCTCCGGCTGCACCCGCAGGACTCGACCGGGGTCCTCCGCGTCGACGTCGAGACGGGCGATCCAGCTGCGGTTGTGCGCGTCACGGCTGCTGAACAATATGCGCAGCGCCCCCCCGCTGATGCCGGCCACGGTCGGAATCTGCGCATGCGACCGAGCCCACGGCAGGCGCTCGTCCAGGCAATAGATCAGTCCGCGCTTGTTCCAGTGGATGATGCTCACGGCAGGCTCACAATTTCAGTTCCGTGCTGGGCATATCGAGCCTGACCGCGGGGTTGCCCTTGTATACTGACCAGGGTTCCGTCCGCTTCATCACGGCAGCGGCCATCGCGACGAACGTCCCCTCCCCGATCTGGATGCCGTCACGCAGCGTGGCATTCACGCCCAGAAAACTGTATGCGCCGATCTCGCAGTGGCCGGACATGACCACGTGCGAGGTCATGGTCACATGGTCGTGGATACGGCCGTGGTGCCCGACATGATTCCCGCTCCAGAGCACGACGTTGTCCCCGATGCTGGTGAACGGCTGCAGCGTGTTGTTCTCAAGGATGAAGCAGTTCTCGCCGATCTCGTTGCCGAAGCGGGTCGCCTTCGAGCTCACGTAGCTGATCATCCGGTAACCCTTGCCGCGGATCTCGTTGAAGACGCGCTCGCGGTCGCGGTTCATCCGCTTCGGCGACATCGGGGCGAAGAAGCGGAAATTCTGCGGCGGATGCGTCTGGGCGACATCCTCGAAGGCGACGACCGGTATGCCCTTGAACGTCCCGCCCGCAGGCAGGTACTCGCGGTTCACGCAGAACGCGGCGACCTCGTGCGCAGAATCGTGCTCGAGATAGTAGTGCGCCAGCTCGGCATAATCCTGCAGACCGAAAATCACGACCCGGGACATCAGGACTTCTCCCTGTAGACATACACCGTGTACTCGTAGAGACCGTAGTCATTGCGGACGACGTAATGCCGCGACAGCGACCGGACTATGAAATCCGTCAGCTCCCCGACCGGCATGTGGAACAGGTCGTCCCGCTCCCAGTCCACCTGCTTTGACATGACATTGAATGCCATGCCGATGCGGACCTTGTCGAAGACCGTCACCAGCATGCGCCGCAGGTAGTCGTACATCGCGTCGAATGAAACGCCGCGCTTTTCAGTGAATACGCCGTTCATCACTACGTAGTCATACGCCTTCAGCGCACCGGGGTCGGCCAGCACGTCCAGACAGGCATATTCATTCTCCGGAAACTTCCGCCGTGACAGCTCGCAGAAGGCGCGCGAGGCATCCAGCCCCGAGTACTTCAGGCCGGTGCGCCGGTTGTCCAGCATGTACTGGTACAGGTGCGACGCACCGCAGCCGAAGTCAAGCAACGTGCGTTCGCCCCGGCAGTTTCTCACCAGATCCAGCATCACGCGGTAGCGCGTGGCGGCGTCAGCCGCGCTCGGCCAGTCTACGCCGAGATGGGTGTCGCCGTGGCGCGCCAGGCATTCTTCATAGTGGCGGATGATGGCCCGGTAGTCGCCGCTCATACGAGGGTTCCCGCCTGCAACTGCGCGAGGACCGCATCCGGTGCATTGTGCATCAGCACATCCAGGATCGAGAGCGCCGGGATGTATGGCACGCCCGCCGTGCCGTAAGGCTCGAGCACCGGATTCAGGAATGCCAGCTTCAGCCCGGCGGCCTCGAAGGCGGCGTGTTCGTACAGGTCGACCCCGCCGCAGGCATTGATGTACACGCTCGCACCCTCGCGGCGGCAGATGTCGATGATGCGCTCCTGCGACCGCAGTGTCCGGTTTCCATAGCGGCTGGAAGAGTCCACCAGTTCGGTGCCGAGCCTCAGGTGGTCCCGCAGCAGCATCAGGCCATGGCGCAGGAACGCGGCCAGGTTTTCCGCGGGAAAGTTTATGATTGCCTCCAGTAGCGGAAAGACCCGGCCGAATTGCGGCGCCCTGGCATAGGCGTGCTGAACGGACTTCAGCATCTTCGGGCGCCAGGATGGGTCGTGTGCGAGCGCAATGTCGCAGATCAGCCGGTTCTGGCTGGCGCCGTGCAGCGGAATGGTGAGCATGTGCGCCGCGCCGTTGATGTTGATCCGGTTGCGGTTGATCCAGCCGCGGTTGATGTAGCTCACGTCGTCATAGATCACGAACACATCGGCCTTCGCCATCAGCTGGAAGTACCCCAGGTACGGCAGGAAGTAGGGTTGCATGACTGCGACGATCACGTCCATCCATCCGCTGTGGCCGGCAACCTCAGGCGGAGGCGATCAGGTCAGCAACCCGGTCCACCGTGTCCAGGGCGAGGTCGGGATAGATCGGCAGGCACAGGATGCGCCGCGAGGCATTGACCGCCACCGGCAGGCCGGCCGGGTTTGACGACGGCAGCCCGCGATACATCGGGAATTCCGTGATCAGCGGATAGAAGTAGCGGCGCGGCACGATGCCGTGGGCCTTCAACCGTTCGTTCAGTGCGTCCCGGTCCAGGGGGTATCCGGGTTCGACGAGGATCGGGAAATAGGCGTAGTTCGGCGCCCTTACGCCGGCATAGCCGAGGCAGCGGATGCCCTTTACAGTCTTCAACCGCTCGCGGTACCGGTCGTCGATGTGGCGCCGGGCCTCGATCGCAGCCTCGATATGCTTCAGCTGCAGCACACCCAGGGCGGCATTGAACTCGCACATCTTGCCGTTGATGCCCGGGGCGATGACGGTCGTCTCACCCGCGTAGCCGAAGTTCTTGAGATGGTCGATGCGTGCCTTGGACTTGGCGTCCGGAGAGACGATCGCCCCGCCCTCGAACGTGTTGTAGACCTTCGTGGCATGAAAGCTCAGCACGGAGAGATCGCCGTGATTCAGGATGCTTCCCTGGCTGCCCTGCACCCCGAAGGCATGGGCGGCGTCGTAGATCACCTTCAGGTTGTAGGTGTCGGCAATCTTCTGGATTGCCTTGACGTCACAGGGGCGGCCGTAGCAGTGCACTGCCAGGATTGCCGTCGTGTGCGGCGTGATCGCCGCCTCGATCTTTGCCGGGTCCAGGTTCAGTGTGGCCGGATCAACATCGACAAAAACCGGCTTGATGCCGTTCCACAGCAGGCTGTGCGAGGTGGCGACGAACGAATAGGGCGTGGTGATGACCTCGCCTGTGATGCGCAGTTCCTGCAGCGCGGTGACAATTGCGAGCGTGCCATTGGCGAACAGCGAGATGTGCCTTACGCCAAGGTATTCACACAGCGCCTCCTCCAGCTGCTGGTGAAAGGGCCCGCCGTTGGTCAGCGCTTTGCTGTTCCAGATCTGCTCGAGATACGGCAGGAACTCCACCAGGGGTGGCAGATAAGGCTGGGTGACGAAGACCTTCTCGTTCACGACCGCGTCCCGGCGGGCCCATTCTTCGCTGGCGACGCGCTCACGCAGTGTCATGGAACCGGACTCAGCCATCTTTCCCCCTCGGGCGGTGGGTTCCAAATTACATATCCCACCAAGTCAGCCGATTTTAGTTAAATGACTCCCGCGAGGATGGGGTCTGAAGCACGTTTCTGACAGGAATGCCGCGCGTGTGACCTGCGTCACACAAGTCACTTGGACAGGTCGCCCTACCCCACCCACTGCCGCGCGTTGCGGAACAGCCGCATCCAGCCGGACCACTCCCCCGCGCCATCCGGACGCCAGGAGTTCTGCACGTAGCGGTACGAGCGCTCCGGATGCGGCATGGTCGCGGTCACGCGACCGTCGGCGCTCGAAATGGCCGCGATCGCCAATGGGCTGCCGTTGGGATTGTACGGATAGGTCGCCGCCGGCCGACCGTCGTGGGTGATGTAGCGGTAGGCGATGAGCCCCGCCTTTTCACAGGCCGCCTGCTGCTGCGCGCACTGGAACTCGGCCCGGCCCTCGCCATGCGCCACGGCAATCGGCAACCGCGAGCCCTCCATACCCGCCAGCAGGATGGACGGTGACGGCAGGATTTCCACCAGCGAAAAGCGCGCCTCGAACTGCTCGACCTGGTTGCGTACGAAGCGCGGCCACAGCTCGGTGCCCGGGATCAGCGGCTGCAGCGCCGCCAGCATCTGGAAGCCGTTGCACGACCCCAGCGTGAAGGTATCGGGCCGCTCGAAGAACGCTGCGAACTGCGCCCGCGCCGCCTCGTTGAACAGGATGGACTTGGCCCAGCCCTCGCCGGCACCCAGCACGTCGCCGTAGGAAAAGCCGCCGCAGGCCACCAGGCCCTTGAACTCGGCCAGGCTGCGGCGTCCCGACAGGATGTCCGTCATGTGCACGTCGTGCGGCTCGAACCCCGCCTGCTCACACACGGCGGCGGTTTCAACCTGACTGTTGACGCCCTGCTCGCGCAGGATGGCGACGGCGGGCCTGCGGCCCGTGGCGATGTACGGTGCGGCGATGTCAGCCTGCGGATCAAACGTCAGCTCAACCTTCAGGCCCTGGTCAGCCACGTCACACTGCGCTGCAAGCTCCTGGGCGGCGCACTGCGGATCATCGCGCAGCGCGCGCAGGCGGCTGGAGGTCTCGGACCAGGCCCGGCGCAGCACGCTCCAGTCCTCATCGATCGACAACTGTGCACAACGGATGCGGATGCGCTTGTCAGCGGATGGCTGACCCACCCTGTGCGTAACGGCTGCCAGGCCGTGCTTCGTCAGCACTGCTGCAAACGCCGCCTGCTTCGAGTCCAGCACCTGCAGCACCACGCCGGGCTCCTCGGCGAACAGCTGCGCCATCGCAGGCGCTGCACCGGCGGGCAGCATGACGTCGAGGCCGCAGTGGCCGGCAAAGGCCATTTCGACCAACGTTGCGGCCAGACCACCGTCGGAGCGGTCGTGATAAGCGCTCACCACGTCCGCGGCGCGCAGCTCGGCCATGGCGGCGGCAAACCTCACCAGCAGCTGCGGGTCATCGAGATCAGGCGCGGCTGCGCCCATCTGTCCGTACACCTGCGCCAGCGCCGAACCACCCAGGCGCGCCCTGCCCGCGGCGAGATCGACCAGCCACAGCGTCGAGGCGCCAAGGTCCGTACGCAGCTGCGGCGTCAGGGTGCGGCGCACGTCCCGCACCTTCGCAAACGCGGAGATGATCAGCGACACCGGCGCCACCACGGCCTTGTCCGCGCCGTTGTCGCGCCAGGTGGTCTTCATCGACAGCGAGTCCTTGCCCACCGGAATGGCGATGCCCAGCGCGGGGCACAGTTCCTCGCCCACCGCGCGTACCGCGGCGTACAGCGCGGCATCCTCGCCCGGCTCGCCGCAGGCAGCCATCCAGTTCGCCGACAGCCGCACATCACCCAGGCGTTGCACGTCGGCAGCCAGGATGTTGGTCAGCGCCTCGGCAATGGCCAGGCGGCCCGAAGCCGGCGCATCGAGCACCGCCACCGGCGTGCGCTCGCCCATGGACATGGCCTCACCCGCATGACCGACGTAGTCGGCCAGCGTCACGGCGACATCGCTTACCGGGACCTGCCATGGACCCACCATCTGGTCGCGGCTGATCAGGCCGGTGACGGTGCGATCCCCGATGGAGATCAGGAAGGTCTTGTCCGCGACTGCCGGCAGCGCCAGCACCCGCAGCAGCGCTTCGCGGGCATCGAGGCGGGACGCATCGAACTCACGCGTCACCGGGGTGACACTGTGCACCTCGCGCGTCATGCGCGGCACCCTGCCCAGCAGCACCTCGATCGGCATGTCCACCGGCGTATCGCCGAACTGCGGATCGCTGACCGTAAGCACGCCGCTGTCGTCGATCGTGCCGCTCACCGCAAGCGGGCAGCGCTCGCGTGCGGCAATGGCG
>DAIDKA010000007.1 GCA_027451085.1 Gammaproteobacteria bacterium | reverse complement strand
CGGCTCCTCCATCGGGATCCGCAAGGTGAGCGTGGCGGGGGAGCTCGAGGCGGCCATCCGCCACGCCTTCGAATTCGACACCAAGGTACTCGTCGAGTCGCAGGTCGTCGGCCGGGAAATCGAGCTCGCGGTGCTCGGCGGCTACCCGGCCTCGGTGTCGGTGGCCGGGGAGATCGTCGTGCGCCACCGGGACGGGTTCTACTCCTATGCCGCCAAGTACCTCGATGAAAGCGGCGCCGAGCTCGAGCTGCCCGCGCGGCTCGACGCCGATACGCTCGCGCGCGCACAGCGCCTCGCGCGCAGCACCTTCGAGGTGCTCGAGTGCGAGGGTCTCGCCCGGGTGGACCTGTTCCTGCGCGGCGACGGGGAACTGCTCGTCAACGAGATCAACACCCTGCCCGGCTTCACGGCCATCTCGATGTATCCGAAGCTCATGGAGCTGTCGGGCATCAAGCCGGTGGAGCTGGTCTCACGCCTGATCGACCAGGCCATCCGCCGCGGCAAGCTGCGCGCGGCGATCAGGCATTGCATCAGCGACTGAACGTCGTGGCGGGCGCCGAGGTCGAAGGCCCCGCGACCGCCCGGCGCCGGTAGCGTGGCATATGCATCGCCTGCGTCACCAGCGCTAGCGCAGGTTGTTCTTGCTTTGGATCACCCAATGCGGGTCCACGCACAGACCGCAGTTCGGGCCCACAAACAGATGCCGGCTCTTCGGGTCAGATTTCAGCTGCCAGTTGAGCCAGGCCACGGCGATGTCGGCGAAGGCGCCGCCGTTGCGTTCGTTGTAGGTGCCACCGTGGGTGATGCCGCGCCCATACAGCCGCAGGGCCGGCACCTGCTTCAGCCGCGCGTAATCGTCGTTGGCGTTGGCGAAGGCAATGTCTTCCTCGTCACCGCTGATGTAGGCGATCGGGGCGTGCAGGGCCTTCAGATCCGCCTTGGTCAGCTCCTTGCCACCGGCCATGCGCGTAGCTTGCGGGAACAGCCCGCTGTTCCAGATCACGCTGGTACGCACACGCGGATCAGCTGAAGCCTCGATCGCCTGCACCCCGCCACAGGACTGGCCCATGACGGCGATCGCGCGCGTGTCGAGACGATGGAAAAAGCGGCTGCCTGGTCGTTCATTCTCAGCCTGCGCCCAGTTGATGGCATCGATCAGCTGCCCCGAGTGTGTGGCCGGCGGCGGCAGCTTCAACGCCCCTGCGGCCACGCTGGCGAGGTTGGCCGGTGGCAGCGGCGCCATGGGCGTCCGCATCCCTGCGGGCAGGGGATCCGCGGCGATCGGACCGACCGCCAGGATGAAATAGCCGTAAGAGGCAATATCACTCAGGAACCAGCGAAAGGCATTGCCCACATTCCAGCACGCGCCATTGCCCCAGGCGACGATGGGCATAGGCTGCTGCCCGCTCATGTCGGCGGGATGATAAAGCGTGTGCGTCGGCAACCCCGGGTCCACCTCCATGACCGCCCGATAGGGGCCCGAGCCCATGGGTGTCGAGGCTGCCACCTGGTCCGCAAGCGCGGAACGCAACGGTGGCGCAGCCAGCCCCATGGCCGGTATCACCACCCAGCCCGCAATCAAACATAACCAGGCACTGCTCTTGATTTTCCAGTTCATGTCCAGCCCCCGTTTCGCCCGCTCAGGTCTTTCCCCGCCCACGAACACCCGGCAACCCCCGACACCGTGGGTAGCCATCGGCGCCGGCAGGCTGGGTCAGTCGGACTGACCCGCATCCTCAAGGCACCACCACCAACTGCGCCCGGCGGTTGTCCGGATCGGTGACACCGTTGGCCGCAGCCGGTTGTGTGCTCCAGTGGGTTGTCACCGCGACGGCAGGGGCCAGGCCCAGTCGCCGCAGCGTATGCGCCAGCTCCTGCACCCGCAAACGGCTGATCTGCGGAATCTCCAGCGCTACCTGGCCGTTGGACAGCAGCGCGCTGCCGCGGTAACCCTCGATGCGGACCTGCCGCGCCTTGATCGCCTGCGCATACTGCACCGCCCTCAAGGCTTCTGTGATGGTGCGCGTCGCCAGCTCTGAGTCGAACTCGTAGGTGAGCGTGAAGGTCCGCGGCTCGTACGGCGGAGTGACGTTCGGTGGCGCGGGCAGCGGTGGAAACTTGCGCAGCGCAGAGGCCGCGGTATTCGGCCCCGGCCCGCGCCGACCCTCGATGTGAAACCGGGGATCCGCTGGCAGCAGCGTATTGCAGCGCCCATCCAGCTCCCGCATCACCGAGATCACCGGCGGATTGGGCAGCGGTACACCGTCGGCGCTGCCGGCCGGCAGGGGTGCGGCCGGATACTCCGAGGTCAATGCGATGCCGCCGCAGATACGCCGCCCGCCGGCGAGCCTGCCCTCCACGAGCACCTGATGTCCCAGCCACGGGGGGGACCAGCCCCCCGAGTCGGTCTGGATACCCAGGAAGTACAGCTCACCCCGGTACTCGGCCAGCCAACACGGCACCGTGTCGGTGTCCTGCACGATGGGGCAGGCAATGAAATTGCGTCGCTGCGCCGGCGGTGTGGCGGCGGGCGTGGTGACCACGCCCCACAGAGCGGCCAGCAACAGTGCTGGTGCATATCTGCTGCAGCGCCGCTTGCGAGCCGCACGGGCGTGGTTTGACATCGGCATGAACCTCTACAGCACGCTGAGGAAATTGACCAGGTCCACCCGCTCCTGCTCAGACAGGCCGATGTTGTACCGCCGGTCATAGAAGTCGACCACCGCGCGCAGATCCTCGGCTGATCCGCCGGCGAAGTAGGGCGCCCGCGCGGCCAGACCGCGCAGCTGTCCCATGACCACCGAGCCGACGTCGTAGCACCTGCCCGAGATCAGCGCCCGCCCCGGATCATGGGTATAGATCACACGGCCCAGGAACGGGTGCGGCCGGGCATCCTTGCGGCACACTACCTTGAACAGAGGTAGCTGCGGGCCGGCCGCGTAGTTGGGCGAGAACAGCGCCTCATCCGCCCAGGGCTCGTTGTTGGTACCCAGGTCGCCCCAACCGGCGCTCGCATCGGTGCCCACCATCTGCAGGTTGTGGCAGGTGACGCAGGTGCGTTTGGCCGGATTGCCCAGTCCGGCAGTATTGATGTGGGCAGAGTCGCGTATCCAGAACGGCCGGTTGAAGAATATCTGGTAGCCGCGCATGACCGAGGCCCTGAACTGTGCCTGCGCCTCCGACCCCGCCGCCGACGGGGACTGCCAGGGCTCGAAGCTCTTGAACACCGGGGTGCCGAAGTTGTCCCCGAGAACGCCGCTGCGGGCCACCGCGAGATTGCCCGGACCCAGCGCGGCCGGCCCACCAGGCCGGTCAAAGTCATCCCCTGCGAGGTCCCGGTCCTGGGCCGCGTACACCTGCGACTCGAAGGCCACAATGGCCTCCAGCTGTTGCCCGGTCAGCGGTTGTGTCACCTGCAGATGATCATGGGCCGCCTCCTGCGCCTGGTAGCGCAAGGTGGGGCTGCGGGCGTCGGACATGATGTTCATCGTCACATACCGGCCCGTCTGCGGATCGCGGTCCATAACCATGGCCAGGCGCTTGGCATTGAAAGGTCCGGCCGGCCCGTACACCTGCCCGCCCGCATCGATGGCAACGTATTTGAGATTGGCCACCATGCGCGGGCGGCGGAACACCGAGATGTGCGGATCGGAGCTTTTGAGACCATAGACAGGATCAGTGTTGCAGCCCGTCGGATCCCGCACGACCTCGATGGTGAATTCCGGGTCCACCGGCGAGCCATCCGGACCCGCTTTGCGCGGCCAGGGCAATGCGACCCGGAACAACCCGCGCTGCAGCAACAGCGAATGCGAGCTTGCCAGGTTCTGTGGCAGATTGGGGCAGTTGGACCCATCGATGGCCGCAAACAACGGATCCTTGCCGTGCGTCTCCTGCCAGCGGCGGCGGATGGTCTGCAGCGACAGTCCCATGCCGCTGGCCGGCTGATGACACGTCACACAGGCGCGGCCGTTGGTGCCCAATGCCGTGAAGAACGGATGTCCGCTGGTGGCAAGCGCCCCACCGGCGAGCACAACCCCGGTTTCGCCGGCCTCGTCACGATAGTGCGATTGCGCCGGCAGCACCACCTGACTGTTCGGGGCCAGCCAGTAGGAGGCGGGCGCCTGCTGCGTGGCCGCGGGTGCTGACGCGGTCATGGCCACATCCGGTGTACCGCCGGCGCCGGCCACGGCGGCCATCACGACGGCGGCAAGAGCGCACGAGCACACCGCGATGGCACGCCCGGGGCGGCTCTGGAACATGGATAAAGCCTGCTTCGCTGGAGACATCCAAGAACCTGCTCTGAAATCATCGCCGTGGAGAAGGTCGGGGCACCGCGCGACGGCAGCGTAGTCCTGCAATGCGTGCCTCTGCAACGCCACACGCGAGCAGCAGCATGCCTCTTGTCTGAGTATTGGTCCAGCCTTGCGCGAGCCGACGGACACTGGCCCTGCCGTGCGGCGACTCCAGCCACAGCGTGCTGCCGACCACTCCTCGCGCGGGAGCATGCCGGTATCCGGTTGCAATTCAGCGGTAACGTGGCTAAAACGGCAGCGATGAAGCATGCAACTCGGTCCTCTCCGCAGCCTCGGGCAATTCCGGCCAAATCCCCCCTGCGCATCCACGGCACCATCGCGCGCAAGCTGGGGGTGGCCATCGTGTCAGGCAAGTACCAGCCGGGAGACATCCTGGAGGGAGAGATCGAGTCCAGTGAGCAGCTGGCGGTGTCACGCACAGCGTATCGAGAGGCCGTCCGCATTCTCGCCGCCAAGGGTCTGATCGACGCCCGGCCCAAGGTCGGCACTCGCGTAAATCCACGCTCGCAGTGGAACTTCCTCGACACGGACGTCCTGGAGTGGATCTTTGACAAGGACCCGGAACCGCAGGTGCTCAACGCTTTGTTCGAACTGCGTGATCTGGTGGAGCCGGCCGCTGCGGCGCTCGCAGCCGGACGCCGGACACCGCGGCACCTGGCGACCATGCGCCAGGCTCTCGACAGCATGCGCGAGCACACCTTGGCAACCCAGGCCGGCCAGGATGCCGACCAGCTGTTCCATGCCACGCTGTTCGAGGCCACCCATAACCCGTTCCTGATCTCCCTGGCGACCACTGTAGGCGCGGCGATCCACATCACCACGGAGTTCAAGCAGCGCAATGAACCATTGCGCCGCAACCCGCTGCCGGATCACGAGCGCGTGTATACGGCCATCGAGAGCAAGGCCCCGGGGCGGGCTCGCACAGCAATGCATGGCCTGATCCGGTTGGCGCGAATCGACACCACACTGGTCACCAGGCCACGGGGGAGCAGGCGCACCCCTAAAGCGCGCAGCTGAAACTCGCAGCCTGGTGGGGATCTCCACCCCGGTAACGCGCCAACTGCGGATAAGGACACAGCGGCCGCTCTTCGCCCGGAAAGTGCTCTCCTCGCGCCAGGATGCGCTGCGGCGCCTTGTCCTGTTCCACCCAGGCCACGATCGCTGCCAGCATGTCGAACTGATCGGTGGCCGGACCACCAGCACAGTGCGTCATGCCCGGCACCAGGAACAGCCGTGCCCAGTCCTGCACCTTCGCTGCCCGGGCGCCCTGCAGACGCTCATACCAGGCGATGGTATCCAGAGGCGAGAGGCCCTGGTCACTCAGACCGTGATAGAGCAGCAGCTTGGCGTGGGCGGCGAAGCTGTTGAGGTTGACCGCATCGGCATCAATGATCTTGGAGCTCTCCGCCGTCCAGGCCAGAGCACGGTCGAAGTCCAGTCGGAACGGGTCGAGCTCCGGGTCTGCCGGAGTGAGCGCCAGATAGCGCAGGGTGTCGAAGCCGAGGATGGCATCGGCTGAATTGGGCACCCCCGTGGGCGAGGTGCCGAAATGCATGCGATAGAACGCAGGATCGGCGATGCCGGCGTCGTAGGGGAAACGCGCATAAATGGCGTGCCCTTGCGAGTCATGCGGCCCGGCCATCAGCGCTTTGAGCGCTGTGACCTGCACCGCGGTCAGGCACCGGGGGGTCTTGGCCGCCGGGCAGGTCAGCATGGCCGGGTCAAAGTGACAGGCCTGAAAGTCATTGATCATCCCGTCAGCCAGCCCGTCAAGAGCATCACACTGCTTGAGGACCGCGGTGCTTACCAGCTGCAGGTCCGAGGGGGTCAGCGCCTGGCTCAGGATGGGGCGCCCCTGTGTATCGCGTGGCGCGGCCCGTGCCAGCACGATCTCGTTCCAGGCTTCGGCGATGTTGGTGCGGGTGAGCCGGAATGAAGGGTCCCCGGCGACCACTCCGTCAAATTGCAGCGGCAGACGCTCGGCCACCATCATGGCCTGCCGGCCCCCGTTGGAGCAGCCCACGAAGTACGAATGCCGTGGTGCGGCGCCGTAGAAGCGCTGGATCAATGCTTTGGCAAGCCACGTGGTTTTGTCGAGCGCGTTATAGCCGTAGTCGAGGCGCCCTTGTTGATCGAGCGCGAAGCGCGGATCGATCATGGAAGCGCTGCGATGCCCGCCATCGGTGGCCACCACCGCAAAGCCCCGGGCCAGAGCGGGCGGAAAGCGCGCGCCTGAAACGAGGCCATAGCTGGGTCCAAGCACACCGTCCAGGCCGCCGCCGCCCTGGAACAGGAAGCGGCCATTCCACTGCAGCGGCAGGCGCAGTTCGATGCCGATCCCCAGGTGCTGCCCCTGGGCCCCCAGCCGCGGATCGAGCGTCGCGCGGAACAGGCAGTGCGCGGGCAGTTGCACGGTGTCGGCGGCGCCGGTGCCGGCCGGCACGCTGCCGGCCGCGACCAGGGTGGCTTGTTCGACCACCAGGCCGGCGATGCCCGGCGACTGCAGCGCCGCGCAGCGCGCAGCCGGGTCGGCGGTCGCGGCCCGCGACACGGGTGCCGCAACGGCCAGCACCACGACCCAGGCAACCTGCAGGAACCTACGCTTCATGTCCATTGCTCCCTCCCTCGGGTGCCACGCACTACTTGAATTGCACCACCGACACCGACTTCGGCGCCAGGCGGATCATCGCACCATCGCCCGCGTCGGCCAGCGGCAGGCTGCGGGGCGCGACCACCCCGGGGGCGTCGAAGGTGTTGACCGCATCCACCCGCGCCGCCGTCAGCTGTTCGGCCCGGACCGCCCGCAGCCGCACCTGGCCCGCCCGCACGCGCACGGTCACCGCCTGCTCCGGATCGAGGTTCACCAGCGCCAGCACCAGCCGCCCATCGGCCTGTCGCGCCGCGATGGCGTCCACGCGCGGCAGCCGGGCCGTCCCATGCACGTAGTGCCCGGCCCGCATCCGGACCGGCAGCAGCGTCGCGTCCTGGAAGGGCACGTACATGCGGAACACATGGTAGGTCGGGGTGAGCAGCATGCGCGGGCCGTCGGTCAGGATCATGGCCTGCAGCACGTTGACCATCTGGGCGATGTTGGCCATGCGGACCCGGTCGGCGTGGCGCGCGAAGATGTCGAGGTTGAGGGCCGCCAGCAGCGCGTCGCGCAGCGAGTTCTGCTGCACCAGGAAGCCGGGGTTGCTGCCGGGCAGCGGCGCCAGCCAGGCACCCCACTCGTCCACGACCAGCCCCACCTTGTGCTGCGGATCGTAGCGATCCATCAGCGCCGACTCCCTGCGGATCAGGCCATCCATGCGCAGGGTGTCGGCCAGCAGCCGCGCGTATTCGTCCGTGCCGAAGTGCTCGCTGGGGTGCGCCGGGGGCCAGCCGGCCGAGGTATAGAAGTGCAGCGAGACGCCCTCGATGTCCCAGGCCCACACCTTGTCGTGCCAGGCGCGCATCACGCGGTCGACGTATTCGTCCTTGGCGCCGTCGGCGCCGACGGCGATGCGCTGCATGGCGTCCGCTCCGCGCTGCGCCGGGTTGTAATCGTGGACGAACCGGCTGAAGCGACGCATCTGATTGACGTAGAAGTCCGGTGCGAGCGCGCCGCCGCAGCCCCAGCTCTCGTTGCCGATGCCCAGGAACTTCACCCGGTAGGGCGCCGGATGGCCGTTGGCCGCCCGCTCGCGGCCGGCGGCGGTGTCCTGCGGCGCCGTCAGGTAGGCCAGCCAGTCGGCCGCCTC
>DAIDKA010000006.1 GCA_027451085.1 Gammaproteobacteria bacterium | reverse complement strand
CCACGCTTGCCGTGCTCTATGTGGATCTCGACCACTTCAAACCCATCAATGACAGCCATGGCCATGCAGCCGGTGATGAGGTGCTGCGCCAGTTCGGTGCCCGTCTGCGATCTATCGTCCGGCCGACGGATGCGGTGGCGCGACTGGGTGGAGACGAGTTCGGTATCGCGCTGCATGGCGTGCGCGAACCCGCGCATGCCAGAACGGTGGCGGACAAGGTGATAGAGGCAGCCTTGACGCCATTTGCCGTCGAGGGCAAGGTTCTGCGGATCGGGGCGAGCGTGGGTGTTGCCTGTAACGCCGACCAGGCGGGGGGCTGGAAGAACCTGCTGGCCCGGGCGGACGCGAGGGTGTACGAGGCAAAGGCCGCCGGCCGCGGCCGGTGTGTCGTCGCGGACTTGGGCGACCCGGCCAGCGCAATGCATGAAGTCTGACTGCCGTGCAAACCAACAGTCCTGCCGGATCGGACGCAGCGGCTGGCTTGGGCCGCAGCCCGGCTCACACTTTCCTGGCGACCTGGAACCCGGCGAAAGACTGTCTGACCGGCATGAGCTCCAGCCGGTTGATGTTCAGGTGCGGCGGCAGCTGCGCCACCCATAACAAGGTCGCCGCGATGTCTGCGCCCGTCATGGGCTCGGCACCGCCGTACAAGGTGTCTGATGCCGCCCGGTCACCCCCGGTACGCACCAGGGTGAACTCCGTTTCAGCCATGCCAGGCTCGATGGAGGTGACACGCACCCCGGTGCCGTGCAGGTCCGAGCGCAGACCGAGCGAGAACTGTTTGACAAAAGCCTTGGTGCCGCCATAAACATTGCCGCCCGCATACGGGTAGGTCGCGGCCACGGAGGAGATATTGATGATCGCGCCCCTGCGCGCAATCAACCCCGGCAGCAGCTTGTGCGTCAGGGACACCAGCGCGGAAACATTGGTATCGATCATGGTCCGCCACTGCGCCAGGTCCGCCTGCTGCGCAGGGCGGGTGCCCAGCGCCAGGCCGGCGTTGTTGACCAGCAGGTCGAGGTCGCGGAAACCTTCAGGCAGCGCCGCCAGCGCCGTATCCCGTGCCGCCTCATCACGCACATCGAATACAGCGCCATGCACCTTGTCGGCGCCCAGTTCAGCCACCAGTGCATGCAGACGCTGCGCCCGCCGGCCGGTTGCCACCACGCGCCAGCCGGCCGCCACGAAGGCGCGCACCGCCGCCGCGCCGAAACCGGAGGTTCCCCCGGTGATCAAAGCCGTCTTTGTCATGAGCTGAATCCTAACCTGTATTGGCGCGCCCCTGGCGCCGACCACCATAATGGCCGCACCATGAAATCACTCCCGCCGTACGCCGGCGCCGTCGCGCTCGCGCTGTTCACCGCGGCCGCGGCCCAGGACTACAACCCCCGCGAGACCTTCGCGCCGCGTGACCCCGGCCAGGCGGTGAACACCTACCGTTCCGCCAACGGCCTGCCGGGCCCGGACTACTGGCAGAACCGCGCGGACTACGCCATCCACGCCACGCTTGATCCCACGGCGAAGTCGATCACGGCCCGCGAGGACATCACCTACACCAACAACAGCCCGGACACCCTGGACATCCTGTGGCTGCAGTTGGACCAGAACATGTACCGGCCGGACAGCCGTTCGCGCCATGCCAGCTCCGGCAACCCGCGCCCGCGCAGCAGTGCCGGTGCCAGTGCAGCGACCCTGTACACCGACGGCTATGTGCTCGATGCCGTCGAGATCCAAGGCAAAGGCGGCTTTGCACCCGCGCACACCCTGGTCAGCGACACACGCCTGCGCATCGACCTGCCAGCACCCCTGGGTCCGAAGGGCGCCCGGGTCAAGGTGCGCATCCGCTACCACTTTACGATTCCGCCGGCAGAACTTGGCGGTCGCATGGGTTGGGCCCGGTCCAAGGATGGTCCGATCTACGATCTCGCCCAATGGTATCCGCGCCTGGCCGTGTACGACGACATCCGCGGCTGGGACACACTGCCGTACCTGGACCAGGAATTTTATCTTGAGTATGGCGACTTCGATTACTGGGTGACCGCCCCCGGCAACATGCTGGTGGCAGGCTCAGGCGAGCTCGTGAACCCGCAGGAAGTCCTCACCGCCACGCAGCGCGCGCGGCTTGCCCGGGCCCGTGACAGCGATGCCACGGTGATGATCCGCTCCCCCGCGGAAGTGCACGACCCGGCCGGCCGGCCGAAGCAGAGTGTCCTCACCTGGCACTTCCGCATGCGGCACACGCGCGATGTCGCCTTCACGGCATCTGCCGCCTTCGCCTGGGATGCAGCCCGGATCCGGCTGCCGGACGGCAGGACTTCGCTTGCGGAGTCGGTTTATCCCGCGCAATCCGCGGGCGATGCCCGCTGGGGGCGCTCCACGCAGTACCTCAAGGACTCGGTGGAACACTTCTCCCGGCGCTGGTACCCATATCCGTGGCCTGCGGCGATCAATGTCGCGGGACCCGCCAGCGGCATGGAGTACCCGGGCATCGTGTTCAACGGTGTCGAGGATGCCGGCAAGGAGCTGTTCTGGATCACCGCGCACGAGATCGGCCACAGCGGGTGCCCGATGATCGTGGGCTTCGATGAACGCCGCAACGCCTGGATGGACGAGGGTTTCAACACCTTTATCGATGTCTATGAATCGCAGGACTTCAACCACGGCGAGTACGCGCCCAAGCGCGACCCTGAATACGCCCCCGGTGGCGGCAACCCGGTGGATGAGATCCTGCCGTTGCTGGCGGACCCGCAGGCGCCGCCGATACTGAGCCGCGCCGACACCATCACCGAGAAATACCGGCACCCGGTGACGTATTTCAAATCCGCGCTGGGCCTGGTGCTGCTGCGGGAGGAAATCCTCGGACCGGAGCGCTTTGACCCGGCCTTCCGGCGCTTCATCGCCGCCTGGGCCTACAGGCATCCCAAGCCGGCGGATTTTTTTCGCGCCATGGAAAGCGAGAGCGGCGAGGACCTGTCCTGGTGGTGGCGCGGCTGGTACGACCACAACTGGACGCTTGACCTCGCGGTTGAGAAAATCGCCCCCGTGGGCGGCAACCCCGCCCTCGGCACCGAGATCACCGTGGCGAGCCACGACCGGCTGATCCTGCCCGCAACTTTGCGGGTGGAGTTCGCCGATGGCACGCACCGCGACTATCGGCTGCCGGCGGAAAGTTTCATCCGCCAGGCCGAAACCCGCGTGACGGTGGAACCAGGCAAGACTGTCATCGCGGCGACGGTCGATCCCGACCATCGCATCCCCGACAAGGACCGCAGCAACAACCGACTGGCCGTGGCCAGCGGCCAGGACCAGAGCCAGAACAAATGAGCAACCCGGATTCGCAGTTCACCAGACGCTTCAGCATCATCATCAGCCTGCTGGTGGTGATCACCATAGCGCTGGTATTCCTGTCCCGCGGCATCATGGACATCACGCCGACCGCTGACGAGCCGGCCGCGCGTGCGCCCGTTGCAGTTGCCGCCGCCACCGCCAGTGCTGCGCCGGCGTCCCCGGCCGGAACCGGGACACAGGCTGCATCAGCCGGTGCTGACGGCCAGACCGTGTATCAGCAGGTGTGCGCGTTGTGCCATGCCATGGGAATCGCCGGCGCTCCCAAGGTCGGGGACACCGTCGCCTGGGGACCGCGCATCGCCAAGGGCAAGACGACGCTTTACGACCACGCGCTGCATGGTTTCGCCAGCAAAACCGGGATGATGCCACCCAAGGCCGGCCACATGGAGCTGTCGGACGCCAGCGTCCAGGCCGCGGGGGACTACATGGTCGCCAAGTCAGGCGGCTGATCCCGGGCCCGGTTCACGCACAGGCGGGCCGCCAGTCACCCCGGCGGACCCCGCGTGATACAGTCGGCGCCATGTCCGTCGACCGCAAAACCGTCGAAAACACCGTAGCACTCGACAGCCACGCAATCGGCACGCTGCAATACATAAGGGCGTCGATCGACGCCGCCGGTGTGCTGGCCGTCCCCGGTTCGGCCGGTATCGCCACGGGGGCCGTGGGTATTCTCGCCGCCCTCCTGGTATCGCTGCCCGCCCTGCGTCATCACTGGCTCGGCATCTGGCTGGTCGCGGGCGCAGTGGCCTTCGTGTGCGGCAGTGCCCTGATGATCCACCAGGCCCGCAGCCGCGTGACGCCGGTGTACCGCGGGCCGCTGCGCAAATTCCTGATGTGCCTGAGCCCCCCGCTGTGCGTGGGCGCCATACTCACCTGGCAGCTGTGGAGCCACTCGCTGATGGACATGGTCCCAGGGGTGTGGCTGCTGCTGTACGGTTGCGGCGCCATGGCGGCAAGCACCATGACCATCAAGCCGCTGGCGGTGATGGGAGCCTCATTCATCGGTCTGGGCCTGGTGGCGCTGGTGGTGCCGGCGGACTATCACAACGCGGTTCTGGGACTTGGGTTCGGTGGCGTGCACATCGCCTTCGGTATTCTGATTGGCGGTCGCCAACAAGGCAGTGAGTCATGAGCGGCAATTTACAAAAGCGTCTCACCACGGGAGCGCGCAGCACTTCATCTGTGCCCGGGGACACCTCTCGTGGCGTCAGCGGGCTGCTGGCGCGGGATTTCCGTGACGAGCCGGCGGAACGGCTGATCTACGGCCGGGTGCGGCTGGGGATCATGAGCGCGCTGGCGGTGAATGAACTGCTGACGTTCACCGACCTCAAGGCGCTGTTCGACGTGACCGACGGCAATCTGAGCGCCCATGCGCGCAAGCTGGAGGAAGCCGGGTTCATCTCCTGCCGCAAGACCTTCGAGGCCCGCCGTCCGCGCTCCGAGTACCGGCTCACGGCGGCAGGCAGGCGCGCCCTGGAACGCTACCTGCAACATATGGAGGCGGTGATCCGCGCCACCCGCCAGGCCTGATTTTTTTACCGCCCTTACTCTGTAACTTAGAGTACTCTATCAACGCATATGCACGTCGCAATCATCATGGACGGCAATGGCCGCTGGGCCAACCGGCGCGGGCTGCCCCGCACGGTGGGGCATGCGGAGGGGGCGCGCACCGTGCGCCGCATCGTCGAGGCCGCGGTGGAAGCCGGGATCGGCACCCTGACCCTGTATGCCTTCTCCGCGGACAACTGGGGCCGGCCACCGGATGAAGTCACGCGGCTGATGAAGCTGTTCCAGCGCTACCTGTTCACCGAGACGCAGTACTGCCTGGAGCAGGACGTGCGGCTGAACATCGTGGGTCGCCGCGACCGGCTGGACCCGGCGCTGCTGCGCGCGATCGACAACAGCGAGAAGATCACGGCCGGCTGCCAGCGCATGCACCTGCGCATGGCGGTGGACTACTCGGCGCGCCGCAGCATCCAGCAGGCCGCGCTGGCGTTCACGCGCGCCGGTGCTGACCCGGACGCGCCGCAAGCCAATGCCCGGTTCCTGGGCCTCATCAACGAGGCCAACCACTCCGCGCAGGCGCCTGACGTTGACCTTCTGATCCGCACCGGCGGCGAGAAGCGCCTGTCCGACTTCCTGCTGTGGGAATGCGCCTACGCGGAACTGCATTTCACCGATTGCCTGTGGCCGGAGTTCTCGCGCGAGGAGCTGCGCAAGGCGCTCTAGGATTTCGCCGGCCGGCAGCGGCGCTTCGGCAAGGTCGTCGACGGCTGATTGCCGGTGGCAGCTGTGGTTTCAGCCGGGCGACCGCACCGGCGCGCCACGGCGCAGCTGCACCGCCTCGGCCACGTGCGCGACTTCGATGCCGTCGCTGTCATCCAGGTCGGCGATGGTGCGGGCCACGCGCAGCACGCGATGCCAGGAACGCGCCGTCAGACGCAGTTGCTCGAAGATGTCCGTCAGCAAACTGCGCGCCGCAGGTGAAAGGCAGGCGCATGCCTCCAGCTGCCGACCCGCCAGCTGACTATTGAGACAGCCGCTGCGTTGCTGCTGCCGTTCGCGCACCACTGCCACGCGAGCGGCAAGATCCGCGGTGCACGGCCCGTCCGGCCGCGCCGGGAGAAAAGCGCTGGCGAGATCCGCCACCGGCACCCGCGGCACTTCCACGAACAGGTCGATGCGATCCAGCAGCGGCCCGGAAATCTTCGCCCGGTACTGCTCCACCTGCGCCGGCGTGCAGCGGCAGGCGCCACCGGCGTCTCCCAGCCAGCCGCAGGGACAGGGATTCATGGCGGCCACCAGCTGGAAGCGCGCCGGATACTGTGCCTGCATGCGCGCCCGCGAAATCACCACGCTACCGTTCTGTGGGTTTACGCATAAAGCGATATTCGAACCCCATAAGGTGATACCGCTGACCCCATAAAGTGATACTGATTTGCCGGAACTGCGTCACAGCGCAACCACGTCACAACTCATTGAAAAACCTAAAATAATAACAACC
>DAIDKA010000005.1 GCA_027451085.1 Gammaproteobacteria bacterium | reverse complement strand
CCTGGGCGTTGGCGATGGCCGACCACAGCACCTTGTAGACGAGGTCCGCGCCCTTCTTGGGCATGAACTTCAGCACGTTCAGCGCATTGTTCACCGGCTGGCCGCGGACGACGTCGGCGACCAGGCGGCACTTCTGCGGAGAGATGCGCGCATGGCGCAGCTTTGCTGTGACTTCCATGGCTTACTTCCCGGCCTCGACCTTCTTGTCACCCGAATGACCCTTGAAGGTGCGGGTGGGGGAGAACTCGCCGAGCTTGTGACCGACCATGTTCTCGGACACCAGCACGGGGATGTGCTGGCGACCGTTGTGAACGGCCAGGGTCAGACCGACCATCTCGGGAATGACCATCGAGCGGCGCGACCAGGTCTTGATCGGCTTGCGATCGTTGCGGGCGGCGGCGGTCTGCACCTTTTTGACCAGGTGCAGATCGACGAACGGACCCTTCTTAGTTGAACGCGGCATCTAAGCTCCTCACCGCACCTTGTTCTTGCGGCGCTGCACGATCATGTTGTCCGTGCGCTTGTTGTTGCGGGTCTTCTTGCCCTTGGTGTTCCAGCCCCAGGGCGACACCGGGTGCGGGTTACCCTGGCCGGATTTACCCTCGCCACCACCGTGCGGGTGATCGACGGGGTTCATGACCAGGCCGCGCACCGTCGGACGCACGCCACGCCAGCGGATCGCGCCCGCCTTGCCGTAGCTGCGCAGGTTGTGTTCGTCGTTGCTGACCTCGCCCAGCGTGGCGCGGCAGTCGATGTGAACCTTGCGGGTCTCGCCGGACTTGAGGCGCAGGTACGCGTACTGGCCTTCGCGGGAGGTGTACTGCACCGAGGAGCCGGCGCTGCGGGCCAGCTGACCGCCCTTGCCCGGCTTCATCTCCACGTTGTGCACGATCGAACCCACCGGGATGTGGCGCAACTGCATGGCGTTGCCGCTCTTGATCGGCGAGTCGGCGCCGGTGCGCAGCTGGTCACCCTTGGCCATGCCCTTGGTGGCGAGGACGTAGCGGCGTTCGCCATCGGCGAACAGCACCAGGGCGATGTGCGCGGTGCGATTGGGATCGTACTCCACGCGCTCGACCACGGCGTCGATGCCGTCCTTGTCGCGCTTGAAATCGATGACGCGGTACTTCTGGCGCGAACCACCGCCGACGTGACGGGTGGTGATGCGACCGAAGTGGTTGCGCGCGCCGGTCTTGCTCTGGGCAACGGTCAGCGGCGCGTACGGCCCGCCCTTGTGCAGGTGCGAACGGTCGATGCGCACCACCGTGCGGGTGCCGGGAGACGTGGGCTTGAACTTGATGAGTGCCATGTCGGTTTCTCGAAAGCCTCGGGCTTACGCCCGGGCCTTGGCCTCGAAGTCGATGGTCTGGCCTGCAACCAGGCTGACGTAGGCCTTCTTGACGTCCTGGGTGCGACCCTGCAGCTTGCCGAAGCGACGCGGCTTGCCGGGTTCGTTCACCACCTGCACACCGGCGACCTTGACGTCGAACATCAGTTCGACGGCCTGCTTGATGTCGATCTTGGTGGCCTCGCGGCGCACGCGGAAGGCGTACTGGTTGTGGTTCTGCATCGCCATGGACGTTTTTTCCGTCACATGCGGGGCGAGCAGCACCGTCATGAGTTGTTCGCGGTTCACTGCAGTTTCTCCTCGAGCAGCTTCGCCGCGCCCACGGTCAGCAGCACCTGCTTATGGCCCGCCAGCGACACCGGGTTGATCTGCGTGACATCGAGCATCTCGACATGCGGCAGGTTGCGGGAGGCCAGGTACAGGTTCATATCCAGCGCTTCGACCACGATCAGCACGTTCGACAGCTCCCAGGAGGCGAGCTTGCCGGCCAGCAGCTTGGTCTTGGGCGTATCCAGCGACAGGGAGTCGGTGACGAACAGGCGGTCCTGACGGGCCAGCTCCGACAACATCGAGCGGATGGCGCCGCGGTACATCTTGCGGTTGACCTTCTGCGAGAAGTCGCGCGGACGCGCCGCGAACGTCACGCCACCGCCGCGCCAGATGGGCGAGCGGCTGGAACCGGCGCGGGCCTGGCCCGTGCCCTTCTGCGACCACGGCTTCTTGCCACCGCCGGAGACTTCCGCACGGGACTTCTGCCGCTTGGTACCGGCGCGGCCGGCATTGCGGTAGGCGACGACGACCTGGTGCACGAGCGCCTCGTTCCAGGCCTGCCCGAAGGTGGCCTCGGAGACTGCGAGCTCGGCCCCGCCGCCCTTGACAGCTTTCAGCTTCATGATGGGTCCTTACTTCTTGCCGGCCTTGCCCGGGTTGACGGCCTTGCCAGCCACCTGGACCTTGGTCGGCACGATCTTCTTGCGCAGCGCCAGGCGCTGCGCCTTCACTGATGGGCGCACGATGACCTGGCCACCCTCGGCGCCCGGAACGGCGCCACGGACCAGAATGAGGTTGCGCCCGGCATCCACCTCGACGACCTTGAGGTTCTCGGTGGTGCGGCGCACGGCACCCATGTGGCCGGACATGCGCTTACCCTTGAACACGCGGCCCGGCGTCTGACGCTGGCCAATGGAACCCGGGGCGCGGTGCGACACGGACACGCCGTGCGTTGCGTTCTGGCCGCCGAAGTTGTGACGCTTCATCGTGCCGGCGAAACCCTTGCCGATGGTGGTGCCGGTGACGTCGACGATTTCACCCGCCTTGAAGCGGTCGACCGTAAGCTCGGCGCCTTCCTTGAGGTCGGCGCCCTCGCCATCGACCAGGCGGAACTCCATCAGCCCGCGGCCCGGCGTGACGGACGCCTTGGCCAGGTGGCCGGCGGCCGCCTTGGACAGCAGCTGGGGGCGCTTCTGGCCGAAGGCCACCTGCACGGCGCGATAGCCGTCGGCTTCCTTCGTCTTCAGCTGGGTGACGCGATTGGGCAGCACTTCGATCACGGTCACGGGGATGGTCTCACCCGCGTCCGTGAACACGCGGGTCATTCCCGCCTTGCGCCCGACCAGACCAATAGAATTTTTCATAGGCTGAATTCACTACCTGCGCCACAAGCCTTTCAGGCCTGCAGCAGCCGTTGATGTATTCGGGAAGGCTTGAGACAACACAAGAGACATGCGGCAGCCACCGCAGAGGTCTGCTCGAGTGGTCTTGGCAGCTTTCGGCCACCAACCTCGCCCGGCGCCGCTTTCGCGGCAGAACTACCGGAGCACGATGCACCCCGGTGAAAAGGGCGCGCAGTATACGAATCGCACCCCGGGTCTACAACCCCCTGGCCAAAATATTTCTTGGCCCGGGCGCTCCTCGACAGCCAGCAGGTGGACAAAACCAGGTTTCTGCCCACCCCGGGCCTTGGCGCCGACGTCAATCCGCCAAAAGTACCGTCAGTCTGCTTCTGGCCACCCGATCAGTTCAGCTTGATCTGCACGTCCACGCCGGCCGGCAGTTCCAGCTTCATCAGGGCATCCACCGTCTTGTCGGTCGGGTTCAGGATGTCCATCAGGCGTTTGTGAGTACGCAGTTCGAACTGGTCACGCGCGTCCTTGTCGGAGTGCGGCGAGATCAGGAGCGTGAAGCGCTCCATCTTGGTGGGCAGCGGGACCGGGCCCTTGACCGTGGCGCCGGTGCGCTTGGCCGTCTCGACGATCTCGCGGGCCGAGTTGTCAATGAGACGGTGGTCGAACGCCTTCAGGCGGATGCGGATGTTCTGGTTCGGCATGACAATCTTCCTTATAGAACTGGCGTCGGGCAAGGCCGGCGCCTGGTATGGATTCATCGCCGGATTCGCCCTGGGCGAACCGGCGGGGCCCGCCCCGACAATGCCGGAGCGGGCCGCGGACTCTACTCTTACTTCAGGATTTTGGCGACGACGCCGGCGCCCACCGTGCGGCCACCCTCGCGGATGGCAAAACGCAGCCCCTCTTCCATCGCAATCGGGCTGATCAGCTCAACCACCATCTTGATGTTGTCCCCAGGCATCACCATCTCCACACCCGCCGGCAGCTCAATCGAGCCGGTCACGTCCGTCGTGCGGAAATAAAACTGCGGCCGGTAGCCCTTGAAGAACGGAGTGTGACGCCCACCCTCCTCCTTCGTCAGCACGTACACCTCGGACTCGAAGTTCGTGTGCGGGGTGATCGAACCGGGCTTGGCCAGAACCTGCCCGCGCTCCACCTCTTCACGCTTCGTGCCACGCAGCAGCACCCCCACGTTGTCCCCCGCACGCCCCTCATCCAGCAGCTTGCGGAACATCTCAACGCCCGTGCAGGTCGTCTTCTGCGTCGCCTTCAGGCCGATGATCTCGACCTCCTCGTTCACCTTCACGATCCCGCGCTCAATGCGCCCCGTCACCACCGTGCCACGGCCGGAAATCGAGAACACATCCTCCACCGGCATCAGAAACGGCTTGTCAATCTGGCGCTCCGGCACAGGTATGTACTTGTCCATCTCCTCCACCAGCTTGATCACCGCCTTCACCCCGATGTCAGACGGATCACCCTCCAGCGCCTTGAGCGCCGAACCAATGATGATCGGCGTCGCATCCCCGGGGAACTTGTAGGTCGACAACAGCTCCCGCACTTCCATCTCAACCAGCTCCAGCAGCTCCTTGTCGTCCACCATGTCAGCCTTGTTCATGAACACCACGATGTACGGCACGCCCACCTGCCGCGCCAGCAGAATGTGCTCGCGCGTCTGCGGCATCGGGCCGTCGGCCGCCGACACCACCAGAATCGCCCCGTCCATCTGCGCCGCACCCGTGATCATGTTCTTCACGTAGTCAGCGTGCCCGGGACAGTCCACGTGCGCGTAGTGCCGCTCCTTCGACTGGTACTCCACGTGCGCCGTGGAAATCGTGATGCCGCGCGCCTTCTCCTCCGGCGCCTTGTCAATCTGGTCGTACGCCATGAACGAACCGCCATTCGTCTCGGCCATCACCTTCGTCAGCGCCGCCGTCAGCGTCGTCTTGCCGTGGTCAACGTGACCAATCGTGCCCACGTTCACGTGCGGCTTGGTGCGTTCAAATTTCTCTTTCGACATGACGGGATCCTTGTGGAGGACTGTTGGGTTGAGGGTGACGGATCAGAACTTGATGATGGAGTCCACGATGTTGCCGGGGACTTCCTCGTACTTCGAGAACTCCATGGTGAAGGTTGCGCGGCCCTGGCTCATGGAGCGCACGGAGGTCGCATAGCCGAACATCTCGGCCAGGGGCACCTCGGCGGTGATCGCCTTGCCGGACACGGACTCATCCATGCCGGTGATCTGGCCCCGGCGGCGGGTCAGGTCGCCGATGACGTCACCGGAGTATTCCTCCGGGGTCACGACCTCGACCTTCATGATGGGTTCGAGCAGCGTGGGGTTCGCGCGGCGGAAGCCTTCCTTGAAGCCGATGCTGCCTGCGATCTTGAAGGCGACCTCGTTGGAGTCGACATCGTGGTAGGAACCGTCGAACAGCGTGACCTTCACGTCGACCACCGGGTAACCGGCCATCACCCCGGTATCGACGACTTCCTTGATGCCCTTGTCCACCGCCGGGATGAGCTCCCGGGGGATCACGCCACCGGCAATGCCGTTGATGAACTCGTAGCCCTTGCCGGCCTCGTTCGGTTCGATCTTCAGCCACACGTGGCCGAACTGGCCGCGGCCGCCGGACTGGCGCACGAACTTGCCCTCCGAGGTGACCGTGCCGCGGATGGTTTCGCGGTAGGCCACCTGGGGCTTGCCCACGTTGGCCTCCACCTTGAACTCGCGCTTCATGCGGTCCACGATGATTTCCAGGTGCAGCTCGCCCATGCCGGCGATGATGGTCTGGCCGGACTCCGGATCGGTGTTCATGCGGAAGGACGGGTCCTCCTTCGCCAGGCGCTGCAGGGCAAAGCCCATCTTCTCCTGGTCCACCGTCGTCCTCGGCTCGATGGCCACCGAGATCACGGGTTGCGGGAAAACGATCTTCTCAAGCGTGATGGGCTTTGCCGGATCGCACAGCGTGTCACCGGTGATCACATCCTTGAGGCCCACGGCCGCGGCGATGTCGCCCGCACGCACTTCCTTGATGTCGGTGCGCTCGCTGGCGTGCATCTGCAGCAGCCGGCCGATGCGCTCCTTCTTGTCCTTGGTCGGGACGAAGACGGTGTCGTTGGAATTGAGCGTGCCGGAATACACGCGGAAGAACGTCAGGCTGCCGACGAAAGGATCATTCAGAATCTTGAACGCCAGCGCGGCAAACGGCGCATCGTCATCCGCCTTGCGCGTGACCGGCTGGTCCTTCTGATCCAGGCCCTTGACGTCCGGCATGTCCACCGGCGAGGGCATGTACTCGATGATGGCGTCCAGCAGCGCCTGCACGCCCTTGTTCTTGAACGCCGTGCCGCACATGCACAGCACGATTTCATTGCGGATGGAACGCGCGCGCAGGCCGGCGCGGATCTCATCGTCGCTGAGCGCGCCGCCTTCGAGGTACTTGTTGGTGAGCTCCTCGCTGGCATCGCAGGCGGCCTCGATCAGCTTCGCGCGGTATTCCGCGGCCTGCTCCCTGAGGCCGGCCGGGATATCGCGGTACTCGAACTTCATCCCCTGGGTCGCCATGTCCCAGTAGATGGCCTGCATACGCACCAGGTCGACCACACCCTCGAAGCCGTCCTCGGCCCCGATCGGAAGCTGGATCGGCACGGGATTGCCGCGCAGGCGGGTTCTGATCTGGTCGAGGCAGCGGAAGAAGTCGGCGCCGGCACGGTCCATCTTGTTGATGAACGCGATGCGCGGCACGCTGTAGCGGTTCATCTGCCGCCACACGGTCTCGGACTGGGGCTGCACGCCGGAGACGGCGCAGAACAGCGCCACAGCGCTGTCGAGCACCCTCAAGGAGCGTTCAACCTCGATGGTGAAGTCGACGTGCCCCGGGGTGTCGATGATGTTGATGCGGTGCTGGGGATGGGTGTTGTCCATCCCCTTCCAGCAGCAGGTGGTGGCGGCCGCGGTGATGGTGATTCCGCGTTCCTGCTCCTGCTCCATGTAGTCCATGACGGCCGCACCGTCATGGACCTCGCCTATCTTGTGCGACACCCCCGTGTAGAACAGGATGCGCTCGGTCGTCGTCGTCTTCCCCGCGTCAATATGCGCGGAGATGCCGATATTGCGATACCGCTCTATGGGGGTTGTGCGGGGCACGGTTCAAAGGCGCGCGGCCGGCGGCTTACCAGCGGTAGTGCGCGAAGGCCTTGTTGGCCTCGGCCATGCGGTGCGTGTCTTCACGCTTGCGCACGGCGGAACCGCGGTTCTCGGCGGCGTCCAGCAGCTCGTGCGCCAGGCGAAACGCCATGGACTTCTCCGAGCGGGCACGGGCGGCATCGATCATCCAGCGCATCGCCAGGGTCTGGCGGCGGGTGGAACGCACTTCGACGGGCACCTGGTAGGTCGCGCCACCGACGCGGCGGGATTTCACCTCGACCACCGGCTTGACGTTCTCCAGGGCCTGCGACAGCACCTCGATCGACTCTGCGCCCTTCTTGCCGGTCTTCTCGGCAATACGGTCGAGGGCCCCGTAGATGATGCGCTCGGCCGCGGATTTCTTGCCGCTCTTCATGATCACGTTCATGAACTTGGCAAGCATGAGGTTGTGGAACTTCGGGTCCGGAAGGATTTCGCGGACGGGAGCTTGTGCTCTGCGGGACATATCTGGAACTCCTTACCGGATCACTTCTTCGGGCGCTTGGCGCCGTACTTGGAGCGGCTCTGCTTGCGCTCGCTCACGCCGGCGCAGTCCAGGGAACCGCGAACGGTGTGATAACGCACGCCCGGGAGGTCCTTCACACGACCGCCGCGGATGAGCACCACCGAGTGCTCCTGCAGGTTGTGGCCTTCGCCACCGATGTAGCTGGTGACCTCGAAGCCGTTGGTCAGGCGCACACGGCACACCTTGCGCAGCGCGGAGTTCGGCTTCTTCGGCGTGACGGTGTACACGCGCGTGCAGACGCCGCGCTTCTGGGGTGCGGCGTTGAGCGCCGGCACCTTGGTCTTTTCCACCGCCTGGCGGCGGGGGGACCGGATGAGCTGACCTGTGGTGGCCATCGATTCTCCAATAATCTTGCACTGCCCTTAGACGAAACACCGGACCGCCCTGGCGGGAAGTCCGGTGCATCGGGGCGTAAGTTTCCGCCCGGGGGTTCAGACCCGGACCGACAAAGGCCGGCGATTCTAGGTACCGGCCTCGGCTGTGTCAACGGGCTAACGCCCGTGGGTTCAACGGGGTTGCCATAAAGGCAGCCCCGTCCATCAGCCGGTCGGCCTTGCGGCCAACCGTGGGGGCAAACCCCGCCCCAGGCCCGTGTTCACTCGGCCGCGCTGCTCTCCTCGGCCCCGACGCTGGAATCCTCCATATCGGGCAGGCCGCCGCCGACGTCCATGAACGTGCGGTGCTGGCTGTCGTCCACTTTGCGGCGACGGTGGGCATGGGCTGCGAAGCCCGTGCCGGCCGGGATCAGGCGACCGACGATCACGTTTTCCTTCAGACCACGCAGATCGTCCTTCAGACCCCGGACCGCGGCCTCGGTCAGCACGCGGGTGGTCTCCTGGAACGAGGCCGCCGAAATGAAGGACTCCGTGGCCAGCGACGCCTTGGTGATGCCCAGCAGCACCGGCTGGAGTTTGGCGGGCGACTTGCCCTCATGCTCCGTCCGGTCATTGATGTCCAGCGCACGGGCGCGATCCAGCTGCTCGCCGCGCAGCAGCGGAGTGTCCCGCGGCTCCAGCACCTCGGTCTTGCGCAGCATCTGGCGGATGATCACCTCTATGTGCTTGTCATTGATCTTCACGCCCTGCAGGCGGTAGACGTCCTGGATCTCGCGCACGAGGTAGTTCGCCAGCGCCTCGACGCCCTGCAGGCGCAGGATGTCGTGCGGGTTCGGCTCGCCGTCGGCGATGACCTCGCCGCGCTCCACGGTCTCACCCTCGAAGACGTTGAGCTGGCGCCACTTGGGGATCAGCTCCTCGTACTTCTCGCCGTCGTCGCCGGTGATGATCAGGCGGCGCTTGCCCTTGGTCTCCTTGCCGAAGCTCACCGTGCCCGAGACCTCGGCCAGGATGGCTTGATCCTTGGGCTTGCGGGCCTCGAACAGGTCCGCGACGCGCGGCAGACCGCCGGTGATGTCACGGGTCTTGGAGGACTCCTGCGGGATGCGGGCGATGATGTCGCCGACCGAGACACGGGCGCCGTCGGACAGGCTGATCAGCGCACCCGATGGCAGCGTATAAACCGCCGGGATCTCCGTGTTGACGAAGGTGACTTCCTTGCCCTTGGCGTTCACCAGCCGGATGGTCGGGCGCAGCTCCTTGCCGCCGCGCTGCTTGTTGTCCAGCACCACGGTGCTCGACAGTCCGGTCACCTCGTCCACCTGCGTGGTCACGGTGAGGCCGTCGACGAAGTCGTGGAACTTCATCAGGCCGCCCACTTCGGTCACAACCGGGTGGGTATGCGGATCCCAGGTGGCCACGATCTGGCCGCCGGCAACCGTCTCGCCTTCCTTGACGCTGATCATGGCGCCATAGGGGATCTTGTAGCGCTCGCGCTCGCGGCCGAAGTCATCGACCACGCCGATCTCGCCGGAGCGCGAGACTGCCACCAGGTGGCCCTTCTCATGCTGCACGGTCTTGATGCGGTGGAAGCGGATCACGCCCTTGTTGCGCACTTCCACGCTGCTGGCCGCAGCAGCGCGCGAGGCTGCGCCACCGATATGGAAGGTGCGCATGGTCAGCTGTGTGCCGGGCTCGCCGATGGACTGCGCCGCGATGACGCCCACGGCCTCGCCGATGCTGATGGTGCGGCCGCGCGCCAGGTCGCGGCCGTAGCAGCTGGCGCACACACCGTAGCGGGTGCGGCAGGTGATCGGAGAGCGCACCCACAGCTGGTCCACGCCCTCTGACTCGAGCAGGCGCACCAGGCCTTCGTCCAGCAGCACGCCTTTGTCGATCAGCGTGGTCTGCGTGCCAGGCTTGAGCACCGTCTCCGACAGCACGCGGCCCAGCACTCGCTCACCCAGGCCCTCCACGACATCGCCACCCTCGACCAGGGGGGACATGGCGAGACCCTGGTTGGTGCCGCAGTCGACCTCGGTGACCACCAGGTCCTGCGCCACGTCGACGAGGCGGCGGGTGAGGTAACCGGAGTTCGCGGTCTTCAGTGCCGTGTCCGCGAGGCCCTTGCGGGCGCCGTGGGTGGAGATGAAGTACTGCTGCACGTTCAAGCCTTCACGGAAGTTCGCCGTGATGGGCAGCTCGATGATGGAGCCGTCGGGCTTGGCCATCAGGCCGCGCATGCCGGCCAGCTGGCGGATCTGCGCGGCGGAACCACGGGCGCCGGAATCGGCCATCATGAAGATGGAGTTGAACGATTTCTGCTTCTGCTTCTGGCCCTTGGAGTCGATGGCTTCCTCCGTGCCGAGCTTCTTCATCATCTCGCGCGCGACCTGGTCGTTGGCGCGCGACCAGATGTCCACAACCTTGTTGTAGCGCTCGCCGTTGGTGACAAGACCCGAGGCGTACTGGTCCTGGATCTCCTTCACTTCGCGGTCGGCGGCGGCCACCAGGCGGGTCTTCTCCTCCGGGATGACGATGTCGTCGATGCCGAAGGACACGCCGGAGCGCGTCGCGTAGGCGAAGCCGGTGTACATCAGCTGGTCGGCGAACACCACCGTTTCCTTCAGGCCCAGCACGCGGTAGCAGGCGTTGATGGTTCCGGAGATGGCCTTCTTGGTCATGTCCTGGTTGATGATGTCGAACGACAGGCCCTTGGGCACGATCTCGAACAGCAGCGCGCGGCCGACCGTGGTCTGCACGTGGCGGATCTTCGGCGTCAGGCTCCTGTCGGCATTGCGGGTGAATTCCTTCACGCGCACGCGCACGCGGGCCTGCAGGTCCACCTGCCGGCTTTCGTAGGCGCGGTGGATCTCCATTGAATCGGAGAAGGCCATGCCCTCGCCCTTCGCGCCCACGCGCTCACGGGTCATGTAGTACAGGCCCAGCACGACGTCCTGCGACGGCACGATGATCGGGTCACCGTTGGCGGGCGAGAGGATGTTGTTCGACGCCATCATCAGCGCACGCGCCTCCAGCTGCGCCTCGAGCGACAGCGGCACGTGCACGGCCATCTGGTCGCCGTCGAAGTCGGCGTTGAACGCCGCGCACACCAGCGGGTGCAGCTGGATGGCCTTGCCCTCGATCAGAACCGGCTCGAACGCCTGGATGCCGAGGCGATGCAGGGTCGGGGCGCGGTTCAGCAGCACGGGGTGCTCGCGGATCACGTCCTCGAGGATGTCCCACACCTCGGGGCCCTCGCGCTCCACCAGGCGCTTGGCGGCCTTGATGGTCGAGGCTTCGCCGCGCAGCTGCAGCTTCTGGAAGATGAAGGGCTTGAACAGTTCGAGCGCCATCTTCTTCGGCAGGCCGCACTGGTGCAGGCGCAGCGTCGGGCCGACCACGATGACCGAACGGCCGGAGTAGTCGACGCGCTTGCCCAGCAGGTTCTGGCGGAAACGGCCCTGCTTGCCCTTGATCATGTCCGCAAGGGACTTGAGCGGGCGCTTGTTGGAACCGGTGATGGCGCGGCCGCGGCGGCCGTTGTCGAGCAGCGCATCGACGGCCTCCTGCAGCATGCGCTTCTCGTTGCGCACGATGATGTCCGGAGCGTTCAGCTCCAGCAGGCGGCGCAGGCGGTTGTTGCGGTTGATGACGCGGCGGTACAGGTCGTTGAGGTCGGAGGTCGCAAAGCGGCCCCCGTCGAGCGGCACCAGCGGACGCAGGTCCGGCGGCAGCACCGGCAGCACGGTCATGACCATCCACTCGGGCTTGTTGCCGGACTCGATGAATGACTCCAGCAGCTTCAGGCGCTTGGACAGGCGCTTGAGCTTGGTCTCCGAGGCGGTGGCGCCCATCTCCTCGCGCACCTTGATGACCTCCGCGGGGAGATCCATGGACTTCAGCAGCTCATAGACGGCCTCGGCGCCCATCCGGGCGTCGAACTCGTCACCATGCTCCTCGATCGACTCGAGGTACATCTCGTCGGTCAGCAGCTGGCCACGCTGCATCGGCGTCATGCCCGGCTCGATGACCACGAAGGCCTCGAAGTACAGCACGCGCTCGATCTCGCGCAGGGTCATGTCCAGCATCAGGCCGATGCGCGACGGCAGCGACTTCAGGAACCAGATGTGGGCGGTGGGGCTCGCCAGCTCGATGTGACCCATGCGCTCGCGGCGCACCTTGGACTGGGTCACCTCGACGCCGCACTTCTCGCACACCACGCCGCGGTGCTTCAGGCGCTTGTACTTGCCGCACAGGCACTCGTAGTCCTTCACGGGCCCGAAGATCTTGGCGCAGAACAGGCCGTCACGTTCCGGCTTGAACGTGCGGTAGTTGATGGTTTCCGGCTTCTTGACCTCGCCGAACGACCACGCGCGGATCATCTCCGGGGATGCCAGCCCGATCTTGATCGAGTCGAAGTGCTCCACCGGAGCGTGCTGCTTGAACAGCTTCAGAAGATCTTTCATGGGTGCTTACCTCAATCCTGTTCGAGCTCGATGTTGATGCCGAGCGAACGGATTTCCTTGACCAGGACGTTGAAGGATTCCGGCATGCCGGCATCCATCTGGTGATGGCCGTCCACGATGTTCTTGTACATCTTGGTGCGCCCGTTCACGTCGTCGGACTTGACCGTGAGCATTTCCTGCAGCGTGTAGGCCGCGCCGTAGGCCTCCAGCGCCCACACTTCCATCTCACCGAAGCGCTGGCCGCCGAACTGTGCCTTGCCGCCCAGCGGCTGCTGGGTGACCAGGGAGTACGGGCCGGTCGAACGCGCATGCATCTTGTCGTCGACCAGGTGGTTGAGCTTCAGCATGTACATGTAACCGACGGTCACAGAGCGCTCGAAGCGCTCGCCGGTGCGGCCGTCGAACAGGTGCGTCTGGCCGCTGGTCGGCAGGTCCGCGAGCGTCAGCAGCCGCTTGATCTCCTCCTCGCTCGCGCCGTCGAACACCGGGGTCGCCATCGGCACGCCGGCCGACAGGTTCTGCGCCAGCGCGACCAGTTCCTGATCGTTCAGCGAGTCGATGTTCTCCTTCTGGCCGCCGGTCTCGTTGTAGACCTGCTTGATGAAGCCGCGCAGCTCACCGAGGGCCGCCTGCGCTTCGAGCATGCGCCCGATCTTCAGGCCCACGCCGCGCGCCGCCCAGCCCAGGTGCGTCTCCAGCACCTGGCCGACGTTCATGCGCGAGGGCACGCCCAGCGGGTTCAGCACGATGTCGACCGGTGTACCATCGGCGGCAAAGGGCATGTCCTCCACCGGCACGATGTTGGAAATGACGCCCTTGTTGCCGTGACGACCGGCCATCTTGTCGCCGGGCTGCACGCGGCGCTTCACCGCCAGGTACACCTTCACCATCTTGAGCACGCCCGGGGCGAGGTCGTCGCCGGCCGTGATCTTGGCGCGCTTGTCGTCGAGACGCTTCTCGAAGGCCTTGTGCTGCGCCTTCAGGCGCTCGGAGGTCTGCTCCAGCTGGCTGTTGACCTCGTCATCTTCGGCGCGGATCTCAAACCACTCGCTGCGCGGCAGGTCATCCAGGTACTCGCCGGTGATCTTAGAGCCGGCCTTGAGCTTGCGCGGGCCGCCCGCGGCGCTCTTGCCCAGCAGCAGTTCGCGCAGGCGGGTGTAGAGGTCGTCCTCGAGGATGCGCTGCTGGTCGGCGAGGTCCTTGCGGACACGCTCGATCTCGGCCTTCTCGATCGAGAGGGCGCGTGAGTCCTTGTCAACGCCGTCGCGGG
>DAIDKA010000004.1 GCA_027451085.1 Gammaproteobacteria bacterium | reverse complement strand
AGGGGATCCCCATGAGCCAGCGCGAAACACCGCGAGAGGGCAGCCAGCGGGCCACAACATAGCCGAGCAGCGCACCATAGGCCGCCAGCGCCCCCACCATGACAGCCATCACCAGGGCGGCGATCCACGCCGGCGCATGGCCGATCTGGTGGATGGAGATATACAGCCAGTAGGTGCCGCCGCCGTACAGCCCGGCATTGAACCAGAACCCGGTGGCCGCCGCGTGCCGGGGCGGGGCCTCCTGCCACAGCGCCAGCAGCAGCGCCGGGCATACCAGTGACAGCCACCACTGGCCGAAGGGTGCAAACGCCGCGCAGCACGCTAGGCCCGCAAGCGCCGCAAGCAGCAGGCGCAGGCCGGGCTTCCCGGGCAATATCAGGCCATTGCGGACAGCTGCGGCGCTCATCGCTGTGGCACGGGAGACCGGATCAGCCGCAGAGGTCGCGGTCGCCGGGCAGCGCCGCGTCCGAAGCCAGGATCACGCGCAGCATGTCCACGCGGCGGCGGTCCGCGCGCACCACCCGGAACTCCATGCCATCCAGGGTCACGCTCTCGCCCCGGCGCGGCATCCTTCCCAGCGCCTTCATCACCAGGCCGGCCACGGTGTCGAAGTCACCGTCTGCAAGCCGGGTGCCGAAGTACTCGTTGAACTTGTCCAGGCGGGTGGTGCCCCGCACGGCGTACTGCCGGCTGGCCTCGCGGCGGATGTCCAGTTCGTCCTCGACGTCGAACTCGTCGTCGATCTCCCCGACGATCTGCTCGATGACGTCCTCGATGGTCACCAGGCCGGCGACACCGCCGTACTCGTCCACCACGATGGCCATGTGGTTGCGGTTGCGGCGGAAATCCTTCAGCAGCACATTCAGGCGCTTGGACTCCGGCACGAACACCGCCGGGCGCATGAATTCGCGGATGTCGAAGTGTTCCTCATGCCCCTCGCCCTGGCACAGCCGCAGCAGGTCCTTGGCCAGCAGGATGCCGGCGATGTCGTCGCGGTCCCCGTCCGTCACCGGGAAACGCGAGTGACCCGACTCCACCACTGTTTCCAGGATGCGCGTACGCGACTCGTCACGGCTCACGCACACCATCTGCGCGCGCGGCACCATGATGTCACGCACCTGCAGATCCTCGACATCGAGCACGCCTTCCAGCATGCCCATGGCCTCGCCGTCGATCAGGCCGCGCTCACGCGCACTGTGCAGGCGCTCGATCAGGGCCTCGCGGTCCTGGGGCTCGCCGGAGAACGACTGCGTGATCTTGCGCAGCCAGCCGCCCGCGGACTGTCCTTCGCGGGCCACCTAAGCGGGGCTCCGGTAGGGATTGGCGATGCCGAAGCGCTTGAGCACGGTGATCTCGCGCCGCTCCATGCGCCGCGCCTCATCGGCCTTCATATGGTCATGACCCACCAGGTGCAGCACGCCATGCACAACCAGGTGCGCCCAGTGCGCCTTCAGGGTCTTGCCCTGTTCCTGCGCTTCGGCACGAACCACGGCGGCGCAGATCACAAGGTCCCCGAGAGGACGCGGCATCCCGGGCGGCGGGCAGCTTTGCGGGACGGGAAAAGACAGCACGTTGGTGGGGTTGTCCTTGCCGCGGTACTGCGCGTTCAGCCGGCGGCTTTCGGGTTTCGCCACCACGCGCACGGCCATCTCGGCATTGGCGGCGCGGCGGCCTAGCGCGGCGCTGGCCCACCTGCAAAGATCGGCGCGGGCTGGCGTCCAGCCACTGCCATGGCGAACCACGTCCAGCTGCAGAGGCCGGGACCTGTGGCGGGGCTTGTTACGGGCGGCAGGCACGCTCATGCGCCATCGCTCCGCGGCAATTCGCCCCGGGCCTCGTAGGCCTGCACGATGCGCTGCACCAGCGGATGGCGCACCACGTCCTGTGCATCGAAGAAGGTGAAAGCCACGCCATGCACACCCTTGAGCACGTTCAGTGCATGCCTCAGCCCCGACAGACGCCCGGCGGGCAGGTCGGTCTGGGTGATGTCGCCCGTGACCACGGCCTTGGAGCCGAAGCCGATGCGCGTCAGGAACATCTTCATCTGTTCGCTGGTGGTGTTCTGCGCCTCGTCCAGGATGATGAACGAGTCATTCAGCGAACGGCCGCGCATGAAAGCCAGCGGCGCAACCTCGATGATGTTGCGCTCGATGAAGCGAGCCACGCGGTCGAAGCCGAGCATTTCATACAGTGCGTCGTACATGGGGCGCAGGTAGGGGTCCACCTTTTGCGTCAGATCCCCCGGCAGGAAGCCCAGCCGTTCGCCTGCCTCCACCGCCGGTCGCACCAGCACGATGCGGCGCACCTGGTCCGTCTGCAGCGCCTCCACGGCCGAGGCCACGGCCAGGTAGGTCTTGCCCGCGCCGGCCGGACCCACACCGAAGGTCAGATCGGCTTCCTGGATCTGGTTCAAGTAGCCGCGCTGGTGACCGCCGCGCGCGCGGATCGAGCCGCGCTGCACGCGGATCGACGGTTCATCGCCGCTGGCAGGCGCATCCCGGTCGGGGTCGTGGGCGATCTCATGCAGCGCCAGATGCACACGGTGCGGCGTCACGTCCTCGGTGCCCGCGATGCGGAACAGCTCGCGCAGCGTCGTTTCAGCCTCCGGAGCGCGGGCGCCTGTGACACGGAAGCTGTCGCCGCGCCGCTGCACCTGCACATTGAGCCGGTTTTCCAGCAGGTGCAGATTCTCGTCCAACGGCCCGCACAGGTTGGCCAGGCGCGCGTTGTCGGCTGGCACCAGTACAAATTCGCGCTGCGGGGCAGGGTTGTCCTCGCGTGGGCTCACTGAGGCCTTACGCACGGGCTGCA
The DNA here is from genome assembly GCA_027451085.1 of Gammaproteobacteria bacterium. Classification (GTDB taxonomy): domain Bacteria; phylum Pseudomonadota; class Gammaproteobacteria; order Steroidobacterales; family Steroidobacteraceae; genus DAIDKA01. Next base: position 3,056 of record DAIDKA010000004.1, on the reverse strand, counting down.
CACCGTGCGGCATCCACCGCCTCGGCATCCCCGCTGTGCAGCCGGCCGCGCAGGGAGTGCGCCCTGGCCTCGGTGACCACGACGTCGACAAAGCGGTTGATGAGCGATGCCGGGCCGGGAAAATTGACCCAGCGGTTGTTCTGCGTGCGACCGGCCAGTTCATTGCCGTCGCGACGCGAGTGTTTCACCACCAGCACGCGCTGCACGCTGCCAACCATGGCAGCGCTGATGGCGCGCGCCTGCTCCTCGATCAATGCCTGCAGGCGTTCCAGGCGCTGCTGCTTTTCCCCGGCCGTGACGTCATCAGGCAGCGAGGACGCCGGGGTTCCAGGACGCCGGCTGTAGATGAAACTGAAGGACTGGTCGAAGCCCACGTCGCGGATCAGCTTCAAGGTGGCCTCGAAGTCGCGCTCGGTCTCGCCCGGAAAACCGACGATGAAATCCGAGGACACGCAGATGTCCGGTCGCACCGCGCGCAGCTTGCGGATGCGGTCCTTGAACTCCACACAGGTGTAGCCGCGCTTCATGAGCGACAGCACCCGGTCGGAGCCGCTCTGCACCGGCAGGTGCAGGTGGTTGGCGAGCGCCGGCACGCCGGCATAGGCCTCCACCAGGCTGTCGGTGAACTCCACCGGATGCGAGGTCGTGAAGCGGATGCGCTCGATGCCGGGGATGGCCGCCACGTGATGGATCAGCGTGGCGAGATCCACCTCGGCGCCATCGGCCATGGGGCCGCGATAGGCGTTGACGTTCTGGCCCAGCAGCGTGACTTCCGCCACGCCCTGCGCGGCGAGCGCACGGATCTCACTGATGACGTCATCCAGGGGGCGGGAGATCTCCTCGCCACGGGTGTAGGGGACGATGCAGAAGCTGCAGTAGCGGCTGCAGCCTTCCATGATGGAGACAAAGGCCGAGGCGCCCTCCGCCCGCGGCGGTGGCAGCTCATCGAACTTCTCGATGGCCGGGAAGCTGACGTCCACGACACTGCGGCCGCTCGCGCGCAGGTCCGAGATCATCTGCGGCAGGCGGTGCAGTGTCTGCGGCCCGAACACCAGGTCCACCGCCGGCTGGCGCCTGACGATGCCATCGCCTTCCTGGCTGGCGACACAGCCGCCCACGCCGATGATCACGTGCGGCCGCGCCGCTTTGAGCGCACGCCATTCGCCCAGCAGCGAGAACACCTTGTCCTCGGCCTTCTCGCGCACCGAGCAGGTGTTGACGATCAGGACGTCGGCCTCGGACGCGCTGTCCGCCGGGGTGTAACCAGCGCTGGCGTGGAGCACGTCCGCCATGCGGGCGGAGTCGTACTCGTTCATCTGGCAACCGAACGTCTTGATGAAGTAGCGGCCGGACATGGGACCTGTGGGATGGATACGGCCCCTGATTTTACGGCTTCACGGTTACGGCCGCATTGAAAGTACTGCAGGTATCCGCCCGGCCGACCTTGCCGATCGGGCTATTTTGACATAAAGTCGTTCAAAATCAACCGCATAAATCCCATGAAACCCGGGAGCACCCCGGCACAGGAGGCGCCATGTCCCGCAACGTCCCGGAATCACAGGATAGCCCGGCATCCCCAGGCGTGGATCGCCGCAGGTTCCTGCAACACGGCGCGCTGGCAGCCGTGTCAGCAACCGGGGTGCTGGCAGCACAGGCCGCCCCCGAGCCCGCGGGCACGGACTCCCACCCCCGTCACTGCCCCGAGGTCAAAGCGCCGCTGCACGACGTGGAAGGCAAGGTCGCGTTCATCACAGGCGGCGACAGTGGCATCGGCCTGGGTCTGGCCCGTGCCTGCGTGGCGGCAGGCATGAAAGTCGTCATCACCTACCGCAGCACCAGGCACCTGGACGAGGCGATAGAACAGCTCAAGGAGGCCGGCGATCGCGTCCATGCCATCAACGTCGACGTCACCGACCGCCCCGGCATGGAACGGGCCGCCGAGGAAACCATCCGCACCTTCGGCAAGGTGCACCTGCTCGTCAACAACGCCGGCATCGGCATCCCCGCCCCTGTTTCCACCGCCACTTTCGAGGACTGGGACTGGATCATCGGCGCCAATCTCAACGGCGTGTTCAACGGTGTGCGCACCTTCCTGCCCCGCCTCAAGGCCCATGGTGAGGGTGGACAGATTGTCACGACATCGTCCATGGCGGGGTTGCTGGGCGAGGGAGGCGTCTACTGCACATCGAAGTTCGCGGTCGTGGGCATGATGGAAGCGCTGCGCTTCGAACTTACCGGCTCCAGCATCGGCGTCTCCGTCTACTGCCCGGGGGCGGTCAAGTCCAACTCGCTGCAGCTGCGCAACCGGCCGCAGTCGCTCGTGGATTCAGCGATCCCGCACGATGCACAGTCGGCCGCCACCCTGGCAGGGCAGGAACGGACCATGAACGAGGTGGGCATGGACCCACTGGAGGCCGGGGAGCTGGTGCTGCGGGGCGTCCGCGCCAATGACCTGTACATCCTGACCCACCCGGAATTCGAGCCGCATGTGCGCCTGCGGCACGAGGCGATCATGGCTTCGTTCTACCGCGACGTCGCCGTGCCGCCTCAGCGGCGGGCACTGGAATTCCAGATTGCGGGCGACGTGCCACGGCTCTATGCACAGGAACGCGACCGCAGGCTGTGCGAAGCAGTCCCGGCGCGCAAGTCCTGACCGGGGCCGCTCGACCTCACCTCGACACTGCTGAAGCAGGCGTACCGGCTCTGAGCCGGGCGCGCCCGCCGCGTCAGAACGGAATATCGTCGTCGAATTCGTCGCGGCTCGCACCACCGCTGCTGCTGCTGCCAGCAGCGGGTTCCTCGAAATCGCCGCCGCCCTGGCCACCGCGGCCGCCGCTGCCGCCGCCGCCATAACTGCCACCACCGGCTCCACCACCGGCCGCACCAGCACCACCGCGGCCGCCGAGCATCTGCATGTCGTTGGCAACGATTTCCGTCGAATAGCGGTCCGTGCCGGATTTATCCTGCCATTTACGCGTGCGCAGGCGGCCTTCGATGTACACCTGCGAACCCTTCTTCAAGTACTCCGCGGCAACCTCCGCCGTGCGCCCGAACAG
>DAIDKA010000003.1 GCA_027451085.1 Gammaproteobacteria bacterium | reverse complement strand
AGCAGTAGCGGTAGTCCCAGGTGCGGCCGCTGTCGGGGCTTTCAGGGATGGACGTGGTGAGCGCCGCCAGCACCGCCCCCGTGTCCTCGAATGCGCACAGCTTGAGGGTGATGGCGGCACGGATGACCTCCTCCTGCCATTCAAAAGGAATGGCGAGTGAGCGCACCAGGTCATGCCACCACGTGCGGGTCTCCTGCAGAAACCGCGCCGCCAGTCCCGCGGGCATTTCGTTCACGGTCTCGTCCGGGCCGAGCACGAAGGTCAGGGGCTGATCCACCACCACCGGGCGCCCGCGCGTAAGGGTGCTGATCGAGGCGTCCGTGGTGACACGGAACGCCAGCTCTCCCGTGTTGAAGTGCACGTGGTGGCTGCCAGGCCGGACGTGCGCGGCGCGTGCGCCGTGATCCGCGGCCGGACGCAGCCTGATCTTCACCAACGGCCGGCCGGCGAGCGGCCGCACCATGCGTATCAGCATCATCGGCCGGAACATGCGTCCGTGGGTGCGGAAACGCGGGCAGAAATCGGTGATGGCGATGCCGCCGCCGTGACTGTCCCACAGGCGGGTCTCGACGATCGCCGTGTTGCGCTCATAGTTTTGTTCGCTGCGCTCGAAGTCCACGAGGTCGAAGGCGAACACCCCGTGCTGCGCGGCACCCAGCTCCGGGGTCAGCAGCGCCGAGAACACCGGATCGCCATCGGGCCGCGGCAGGCACAGCCACACCAGGCTGCCGCGGGCATCGAGCAGCGCCGACACCTCGCAGTTGCCGACGACCGCCAGGTTCAAAGGATCGAGTGCAGCCATGCGCGTACCGCTCCCGCATCCGGCAGGCTGGTCCGGGCCGCGGTCGGCGTACGTTCGCCGACCAGGATCGACCTGCCACCGGCCTGGTTCACAGATTCAAAGCCGGACTCGTCCGTGAGGTCATCACCGATGTAGACGGGGTAACGCCCCTGGAACGGTGGCTCCGCGAGGAACTCGGTGACCGACGCCCCCTTGGAGATCCCGCAGGGGCGCAGCTCCACGACACAATTGCCCCACTGCAGCACCAGCTCGGGGCCGGCCTGCGCCGCAATCCGTTCCATGGCCTCGTGGACGGGCGGCGTCAGCTGCGGCGCCCGGCGATAGTGCAGCGCCAGCAGCAACTCCTTGTCCTCCAGCAACAGCCCGGGATCGAGCGCTGCCAGCGCCCGCATCGCCTCACGCGCAGCGGCGACCTTGTCCGCGGGGGGGGATGCATGACGATACAGCCTGCCATCCGGGGCCCGGCGCTCGAATCCATGCAGCCCGGCGGCCGGCAGGCGCAGGGGCCGGAACAGCGCATCGATGCCGGCGATCGACCGGCCGCTCACGAAGGCCGTTGCGCCGGACGTGCGCCGGGACAGCGCCGACAGCAGCCCCAGCAGCGCCCCATCCACCAGCACGTCCTGCGGTGTATCCGCCAGGCTCAGCAGCGTGCCGTCGATGTCGAGGAACAGCGCCATCGAATCCAGCATTCGTCACCTCCGTCAAGACAGCACATGCCATGATCTTGTTGGCCCCGGGTCGGTGGCACAACCTGAAACAGGACCGGGGTATTATCCTTAAGGAGCGCGAAAACCACCCCGCGGGCGCCGCAAAGCCGTCCCGCAACGGCACGATCCCGCACAATCGAGGAAGTTCAGATGTCGGAAGCAACCTGGCTGTCGATCCGCTCTGCGGATCTGTCCGCGGCCATCGATCCGCTCGGCGCGCAATTGTCTGTGCTGCGCGACGCCGACGGGCGCGACCTGCTATGGGACGGCGATCCGGCGGTATGGAACGGGCGCGCGCCGATACTGTTCCCCATCGTGGGTATGCTGGCCGGCGGACAGTACCGGCTCGGCGAGCGCCACTATGAGATGGGGCGGCATGGCTTTGCCCGGCGCAGTCAGTTTGCAGTGGTGTCGCATACCCGCACGACGGCCGTGTTCCGGCTCACGCAGAACCCTGACACTTTGAAGGCATACCCGTTCGACTTTGAACTCGAAGTCCGGTTTGCACTGGACGGACCGCGCCTTGCCATCACCAGCGAAGTGCACAACAGCGGCGGTGTTGCGCTGCCCGCCAGCCTCGGTTACCACCCGGCGCTGCGCTGGCCGCTGCCCGGAAGCCAGCCGCGAGCGGCACACTTCATCGAGTTCGAGCAGGATGAGCCCGAACCGCTGCGACAGCTCGACGACAACGGCCTGCTGAAGCGGGAGCGGATTCCCACGCCGGTCAGCAACCGCAGACTCGCGCTGGCGGACGAGCTGTTCATGCACGACGCGCTGATCTTCGACCACGTGCGCAGCCGCTCGGTGACCTATGGCGCCGCCACCGGCACCCGCATCGAGGTCTCGTTCCCGGGCGTGCCCTACCTGGGCGTGTGGACCAAGCCAGGAGCCGGCTTCATCTGCATCGAGCCCTGGGCCGGCATCACTGACGAGGCCGGTTACGACGGAGACATCTACGGACGCGCAGGCAGCTTCATCGTGCCACCTGGTGGCAGGCACAGCGTGGCCATGAGCATTGAGGTATTACGAAGCCTCTGATGCCGCTGCGGCAGCAACCCCGGTGCGAGCACGTCGCGAGCCTGTGATGAGGCGATGCCCCAGGCTGATCATGGGGCGCTCGACCCAGCGGTAGCTGACATAGGCGCAGAGAAACACGGCGCAGACAGACAGCGGCACTGCTTGCAGGTGCCTCAACACCGACGGAACGCGGTCCTCATCCCACACCAGGAACAGCTGCTGCCACAGGTAGAGACTGTACGACAAGCGCCCTACCCACTTCAGGGCCGGTGCTTCCAGCAGCGTCCAGCGCCCGGCATTTGCACGCCATATACTGCCAAGCAGCAATGCCGGAATCACCGCCGCTTTCACGGTCCGCAGCAGCATGCCCGTCTTCCAGCCGCCAGGCTGAAACACGACAATGAGCACCAGCCCCGTCAGCAGCAAGGCACTGAAGGTACGACAGGACACGACAGCGCCGATACGTCCCGCGAGTGCTGGAACCTTCATGACCAGGGCCGAGGCAACTCCAAACAGCAACCCGTCAGCCACGATATCGGTGCGCCCCCAGAACCTAGCGCTGTCGGTGTAGGTAATGGCGTATTTGAAGGCCACCGCGCGCCAGATCGTCACCAGCGCGATCAGGCTGAGAACCAGAATCATCCGGGTCTGCATCCGCCGGATGCTGACGAACAGGAGCGGCCACAGCAGGTAGAAATGCTCCTCCACGGCCAAAGACCAGAAGTGCCCGAGGTACCAGGTTGCCCGCGCGGTGGAATAATTAGCCAGGAAGAACAGCGAACTCAGCCAACGCCCCACGG
>DAIDKA010000002.1 GCA_027451085.1 Gammaproteobacteria bacterium | reverse complement strand
GCTTGAGGATCCAGTTCCCGCCCACGCCGCGGGCCGGGATGGTAAGCCGGTTTAAAGCCTGAGAAATGGCAGAGAACTTCAGCTGTACGCCGGCCAGTGAGAAGCGCAGGACCTCCCCTGGACCACTCTCGCGCCGCCCGTCCTGCTCGAGCCCCGCTTCGCGGGCGTACGCGGGAGGCAGCCCCACGCCATCGGCCGCCTCAACCCGCGACGCGCCGGGAAGATCCTGACCCAGGAGCCACGGCAGGAAGAGCTCTCGATCCTCGTGCAATCCGCCACGTTCAGCCAGATACCGTCGTAACTCCCCCTCCGGCAGCAGGTTGGAGAGGAAGTACGGCATCAGCCGGGTCTGGTAGTTACTGAACCTCGTGCGCAGGTTCTCGTGGGCATCGGTGAAGGACAGCCCGAGCGTGGCGCGCTCACCATCAGACAGATACTGGCTGTTGAAGGCGAACCCCGTGTTATCACCGGCCGTACGGGTTATCGTGCCGATCGTCTGGCGGTGCAGCACCACATTCAGCACCAGGACATCATCGGCCACGCTCAGTCCTCCTCCATGGAGAAAGCGCCCTTGGTCTGCACGCAGACGCTGCCACCGGCCGCCGGCGGCCCGATGAGCGCTTGCACTGCTGGCAGCGTGCGTCGCGGCGCCAGCACCACCTCCAGGTCGAGCGACCGGGCCAGCTGCGTCAGAGTGTCGGCGCGCAGATCCACGTGACCTTGCTCGATCCTGGCCAGCCGCGGCTGGGTTATGCCAGCCTTGGCAGCCAGCGCGGCCCTTGTGCTACGCGGGCGGCCTGAAGCGTCTGCACGAGCTGCAGCACACCTTAGCGGACGAACCCCACGGGCCAACGATTGACGTCCTCTTTGGGACTCAAGTCCGGGACGCCATATCCCATCCTGATCCGGCTGTGCGACCGCCGGCCTGGCCTTTGCCCGCAACGCGCCGACCGAATTGCCCACCGATCGCACGCGCACCAACCCCGCCTACTGGTGCGCAGCCGGCGGCGGCGGCCCGCCAGGGCCACCCGGCCCGAACTTCGGCGGGTTACGCTTGAGCTGGTTTGCGCGCGCGGTGAGGAAGGAGCGGATCGCCTCTGCGTCATTCGCGTTGAGCGAGTTCTTGAACGAGATCATGCCGTTCTCGGCAAGCGCCCCATCGACCACGATGGACTTGAACAGATCCGGGGCATTGAGCGCGACCGTGTAGTTGAGGTCCGGGAAACCGCTGAACATGCGCCCGCCTTCGTGACAGCCGCTGCAGTTGCGCTGGTAGAGGTCCTGGCCGCGTGCGTGCATCGCCGTATCGCCGAAGTCAGGCGGCGGGTTGAGCACCTGCGGCACCGGCGGCGGGGCCGGTGGCAGTTGCACGGCACCTTTGAGCTTGTACACCAGCAGGCGGTTCTTGCCGGCAGCAGCGGCAAAGCCGGTGCTGGCAGAGGAGATCACCGCGATGTACTGCACGCCATCGATCGAATACGTCACCGGACCCGGCACGACATTGCCCTGGGTGTCGACCGCCCACACCTTCTCGCCGGTGTCGGCACGGAACGCGGCGAACTTCTTCCCGGGGACGCCCTGGAACACCAAGTTGCCGGCGGTCGTGAGCGTACCGGCGCTGCCGCTGCCTTCGCGCTGCTCCCAGGCGACCCTGCGCTCCACCGGATCCCAGGCCAGCAGGTAGGCGCCTGGGTTCTCAACCTGGGGCTTCGGGCCTTCCGGCGGATGCCCCATGGCGACATCCACCATCTGGTTGCCCAGGATGCGCCCGCCTTTCTCGGCGTAGAACGAACCCACGCCGCGGCGCGCCGGCACGTACATCAGGCCCGTCTGCGGGTTGAACGACTGCGAATGCCACACATGCGCCTGCGAAGGCAGCACGTAGAAACCCTTGCCGGTCTTGCCGTAATTGGCTTCCGGATTGAGGATGGGCTTCCAGTTGTGCTCCTTGTCGAAGCCCAGCGCCCAGTTGATCTTCGGTACATACGGATCCGCAGACAACACCTTGCCGGTGGCCGCTTCGATCACATAAAACACACCGTTCTTCGGCGCCTGCATCACCACGTGTTCGGTCCGGTCACCGATGGCGATGTCCGCCAGCGTCAGCGGTGCCGTGTTGTCGAAGTCGAAGCCGTCCATCGGCGTGGCCTGGTAGTGCCACTTGTACTTGCCGGTCTTCGCATGCACCGCGACGATGGAGGAGATGAACAGGTTGTCGCCACCGCCCGGAGAACGCAGTTGCGCCGGCCAGGGTATGCCATTGCCGGTACCGAAGATCACCAGATCAGTCTTCGGGTCATAGACGATGCCGTCCCAGGTACTGCCGCCGCCGCCCTTCTCCCACCACTTGCCGTTCCAGGTCTTCGCGGCCATCGGCATCACGTTATCGGAGGCCGCTCCGTCCGGGCCCTTCGACGGGTCGCCTGGAACGGTGTAGAACCTCCACACCCGCTTGCCTGTCTTCACGTCGAACGCAGAGAGGAATCCGCGGGTATAGAACTCCGCGCCGCCCACGCCGATGAACACCAGGCCATCGCCGATGCGCGGCGCGCCGGTGATCGAGTACTGCCGCTTCGGGTCTGCGACGCGCGATTCCCACGCCTTTTTGCCGGTCTTCGCGTCCACGGCGATCAGGCGCCCATCGATGGTGCCCCAGATGATCTTGCCGTCGGCATAGGCCGCACCGCGGTTGGAGATGTTGCAGCAGATCGAGGTGGCTGCGATCTCGCGCGGCGCCTGCGGGTCGAACTTCCACAACTGCTTGCCGGATCTCGCATCGAAGGCGTACAGGCTGCTCCACGGGGCCGTCATGTAGATCACCCCGTCGATGACCAGAGGCGTGCTCTGGTAGCCGCCACGCTCGGGGATGTCCGCATACCAGGCAAGGCCCAGCTGCCCGACATTGCCGGCGGTCACCTGATTGAGGGTGCTGTAGCGCTGCTCGTCCGGGTTGCCCCCGTTTCTGGTCCACTCCACATCGCCGGGGTTGTCCCCGGCGGCCACGGCAGATTGCGAACACGCAGCCACGCCGGCCACGACCATCAAGCCGAAGATCAATCGACGCATCAGCTTCCCCCCGGAAGAAATCCACCGGCGCCGCGCAGTGCGCGCAACGCCCTACTTTGCGGTCGCAGCGTACCTTCCACAGCGGTGTCCGGCAAATCCAGTATCTGAACCGACGAGCCGGCCAGCGTCCAGACGCCGCCTGCGGCTTCAGGACTTGGGCGCCGCAGCCGCCGCCAGAATCGCCACCGTCGCGGCACGACCCGGCTCCACCGGACCCGGGCGCCGACCGGCCTCAGGCGCAGGTGGGCGTGCAAAGTCGAGAGCGGTCTTGCCGGTGGCATCACGCAGCGTCGGATCCGCCCCGTGTCGCAGCAGGTACTGCACCATCTGGTCCCAGCCCAGCCGGGCCGCGACCATCAGCGCCGTCTGGCCCTCGGCCTCGGCGGCAACCCCGCGCGCGCCCGCAAGCCGCGCGGTGTGGGTGTTGCTGTCCGTGACGCGATAGTTGACATTGGCGCCAGCGGCCAGCAGCAGGTCGACCACCTTGATGGCGCGAGCCTGCAGATCCGGCTGCTGCTCCTGCATCAACCGGATTTCGTCGTTGGAACCGGCGGCCAGCATCAAGGGGGTGAGCTGGTAGACATTAGGCAAGTCCGGCTCCGCGCCGTGCGCGAGCAGCGCCTTGATCGCCACATCGTCGTAGCTCAGCGTCGCAACCAGCAGCGGCCCGGCGCCCCCACGCAGCATGTAGTCCGCGAAGCGGCCGCGGCCGTTGGTGGTCGGCCGCATGCGGGTCAGCTGGTGGTTGGGGTCGACACCCATGGCCAGCAGACGGTTCACCAGGTCCATGCCTTTGAACTTACCCGGCGGGGGCGGATTGCGGTCACGCTGGTGTCCAAACGAGTTGGCGGGCGGCCCAAAGCCCCAGGGCCCGGTGAAGGAATTCATATCCACGGCGACGTAGAGCGGCGTGCGGCCGTACATGTCCCATGCGCCCGGATTGGCGCCTCTGTCCAGCAGGAACATCGCGATATCCCAGGCGCGGCTGTCGAGCGCGTTGATCAGCGGTGTGATGCCTTCCGGATTGGGTTGCTCGATGTCGGCGCCCGCCTTGACCAGCGCCACCGCGCAGCGGTAGCAGCGACCACGTGTCGCATACAGCAGGGCGGTGAAGCCGCCACCCTGGCGGAACTGCGCACGTGGTTCAGAGGTGATCTGTCGCGGCCAGTCGTCGTACTTGGCACGCAACCTGTAGTCCGCACCGTGTTTGAGCAGCAGCTCAACCAGGTCAGGATGGTTCTCCGCAGCCGCCCACATCAGCGCCGTCTGGCCGCGGAACCGCTCCACGGTATTCACGTGCGCGCCATGGGCGATGAGCATTTTCGCAATCGGCAGCGAACCGACGCTTGCAGCCAGCATCAGGGCGGTCTGCCCATCCAGGTTGGGCGACTCAGGATCAGCGCCCGCGGCAAGCAGCATCCGGACCAGGTCGGTGTCGGCAACCTTGACCGCCTCCTGCAGCGGCGAATCACCGAAGTGGTTGCTGACCCTCGCCCGGGCGCCTTTTTTTAGCAGCGCGCTGACCATCTCATGATCGACCTCGTAGGTCGCCCACAGCAGCGGGGTGGAACCGTCCGGATCTGCCGCGTTGACGTCGACATCGGGGGAGGTGATCGCGGCCATCACCGCATCGCGCTGCCCGGCGCGGATGAGATCGGTGAGCGTCTGCGGTTCAGCGGCGTGCGCAACCACAGCCACGCCGAGCGACAGCAGGCCCAGCACGAGACCCAGCAAGACAGGCCATCTCGTCGCACGGACAGAATCAGTCAGCATTCACTTCCCCCTCGCGATCACCGTCCCGCACAAAATACCAGACTCTCAGGCCAGCCGAACGTCAACCCATCATTTCTATTTTTACAGCACCGACAGTGCCGTCGTCTCCGCCGGCGCCTTGTCCTTGCGCCGAACGTTGCGCTCCAACTCCGTGATGCGCCGGTGGTCAGCTCGGGGGAAACGCCGCTGCTTCCGAGAAAGGATGGTCAAGTGGTTTGCAGGCCTCGTGCAATGAGTCGAACTACTCGACTCGCCATGGTGAGCGCTCCGTCCATTCACGCAACCGTTCGGTGGCCCATGCCGGCGACTTGTCGGTATGACACGAAGTACATGGATTGGGGATTCCCTCGCGTACGGTCATGGCCGGGGTAATGAACCTGAACGTATGAGCGTGCACGAAGCTGTTCGGAACGCCTTCTGACTCGATCGCCGGCATGTGGCAGGCCACGCACTGACTGCCGGGGCTGCCGGCCTTGTGGTGCGTGTGCTCCTCAAGCGTCGCGGTACGTGGACCATTGGCTGACAGCGGACCGTGGCAGTCCAGGCACAGCGTCTCGGGGGGCTTGCGCAGCTGGGCATAATTGCCGGCCGATGATGCGGCTGATGCAAGATGAGGCGCCCGCCCGCGCCCCGTTCGCCCCGCCGTTCCTGCGCCATGGCGAGGTGCTCATCGGCCAGACCGCGAACATCCTGCTGTATCTCGCCCCACGCCTGGGGCTGGTGCCGGAGAGCGAGGCCGACCGGCTGTGGGCGCATCAACTGCAGCTGACGGCGATGGATTTCGTGGTGGAGATCCACGACACGCACCACCCGATTTCCAGCGGCCTGTACTACCAGGACCAGCAGCCGGAAGCCCTGCGCCGCGCCAACGAGTTCCGCGCCGAGCGCATCCCGAAATTCCTCGG
>DAIDKA010000001.1 GCA_027451085.1 Gammaproteobacteria bacterium | reverse complement strand
CAAGCTGGTCACTGGCCCGGGTTACTTCTTCGAGCCAACCCTGATCGCCGGAGCCCGCCAGGAGGACGAGATAGTCCAGAAAGAGGTCTTCGGGCCCGTGGTTTCCGTCACGCCAGTGGATTCGCTGGAGCAGGCCATCGCCTTTGCCAACGACTCGGAGTATGGCCTCGCCTCCTCCATCTGGACCCAGAATGTCAGCCAGGCGATGAGTGCCGCCGCCGCCCTGCAGTACGGCTGCACCTGGATCAACACCCACTTCGCTCTGGTGAGCGAAATGCCGCACGGCGGCTTCAAGCGCTCAGGCTACGGCAAGGACCTTTCGGTGTACGCGCTGGAGGACTACACCGTGCCACGGCACATCATGCTGAAGCTGCAGTGATCAGATGAAGCACGGGGAGAAGGAACGATGCGTACATGGATGATCGGGGTCGCCTCGCTGGCGGCAGGGACGGCCGCCGCGGGTGAGAAGCTCACCGTCGTCGAGCGGGCCCTCACGGATACCGCCGTGAACCTCGGCAGCACCAAGGGCGATGCGCTGGGCAACGTGCTCACCTTCGCCAACCCGGTGTTCGACGCCGCCAACAGGACCCAGCTGGGCAGCGACCAGGGCTATTGCGTGCGCGTGGCGCCGGGCAGGAGCTGGGAGTGCACCTGGACGCTGATGCTCAAGGACGGACAGATCAACTGCGCCGGTCCGTTCCTGGACGCCGGTGACTCTGACCTCGTCGTAACCGGCGGTACCGGCAGGTTCGCCGGCGTGCGCGGCACCCTGCACCTGCATGCACGGGATGCCAGGGGTTCGGCCTACGATTTCCGGTACGAACTGCTGTGAGCGGCGCCGAGGACCGGCGGGCCGATGCGGCGGTGGTGGACCAGGATGCCGCGCAGCTGGCGGCGTTGGGGTATTCCTCGCACTTCGACCGCAGCATGAGCAAGTGGGAGAACTTCTCCCTCGGGTTCACCTACTTGTCGCCGGTGGTGGGCGTATACAGCGTGTTCAGCACATCCATTGCCGCTGGTGGTCCGCCCATGTGGTGGAACTACCTGCTGGTGGGCCTGGGGCAGCTGCTGGTCTGCCTGGTCTTCGGCGAGGTGGTGTCGCAGTTCCCGATTTCCGGCGGACTGTATCCCTGGGCGCGCCGGCTGGTGGGCAAGCGCTGGGCCTGGATGGCCGGATGGATCTACGCCTGGGCGCTGTGGGCCACGGTGTCCGCGGTGGCGGCGGGTGGCACGCCCTTCGTGGCCGCGTTGTTCAAAGTGCAGTTCGGCCCGGGCGTGCAGCTGGTGCTGTCGCTGGCGATGATCGCCGTGGTGACGGCGCTGAACTTCAGCGGCACGCGCCTGCTCGCGCGGGTGGCGATGTTCGGCTTCATCTGCGAGCTGCTGGGAGCACTTGCGGTGGGCGGTTATCTTCTGCTGTTCGCCCGTCACCAGACGCTGTCGGTGCTGATGCATCCGCCCGTTGCAGCCGGCGGCGCATCCTACCTGCCGGCTTTCCTGGCCTCGGCGCTGGGCGCGACGTTTTGTTACTTCGGCTTCGAGGCCTGCGGGGACGTGGCCGAGGAGACGCCGAATGCGGCGCGCGAAATCCCCAAGGCCATGCGCATGACCATCTACATCGGCGGTGGTGCGGCGATGTTCGTATGTCTCGCACTGATCCTCGCGCTGCCGGACCTGCCGGCCGTGCTCGCCGGCAAGGTGGCAGATCCGGTGGCCGATACACTGGTCGCCGCCGTGGGCATGAGCGGGTTCCGGGCCGTCGTGGTGGTGGTGCTGGTGTCGTTCCTGTCCTGCCTGCTGTCCCTGCAGGCGGCGGCCAGCCGGTTGCTGTTCGCCTATGCGCGCGATGAAATGATCGTCGGCAGCCGCTGGCTGGTGCGCATGTCGCCGCGAACACACGTGCCGCTGGTGGCGCTTACGGTCAGCGGGCTCGTGCCTGCGCTGATCTCGGTCGCCGGCTTCTGGCTGACCAACGCCATAGCTGCGATCATCAGCTTCGCCACCGCCGGCATCTACATCGCGTTCCAGATGATCGTGCTCGCGGCGCTCATCGCCCGGTTGCGCGGCTGGCGTCCGTCGGGGCCATTCCAGCTTGGCCGCTGGGCGCTGCCGGTGAATGTCGTGGCGCTGTTCTACGGCGTAGGCGCGTTGATCAACATGGTGTGGCCACGCGCGCCCGCTGATCCGTGGTACAGCAACTACGGCATGCTGCTGGGCACCGCCGCGGTTGTGATCTCGGGCCTGGCCTACATGGCGCTGGGCCGGCCCTATGATCACGGACGGGCCCCGGAGGGCGACGCGCACCTGCTGGCCGCGCGACGCAACCGGGTGTGAGCACGGCCGCCCACGGCGTCACCTGAGTCACCCTGATACGCCGGGTTCGGTCCGGCGCGGCATCAGCAGCTTTGCCACCAGACCGGTCCAGCCGGTCTGGTGGGAAGCACCGAGGCCGTGGCCGTCCTCGCCGTGGAAGTACTCATAGAACAGGATGTGGTCGCGGAATGCCGGGTCGTCCTGCAGCATGGCCTGCGATCCGTACACCGGGCGCCTGCCGGAGCCGTCCCGCAGGAAGATTCGCGTGAGCCGGGCGCTCAGTTCGCCGGCCGCCTGCTCCAGCGTAAGCCAGTGTCCGGAACCCGTCGGACACTCGATCTTGAAGCTGCCGCCATAGTAGTAGTCGAATTTCTGCAGCGACTCGATGATCAGCAGGTTGACCGGGAACCACACCGGCCCGCGCCAGTTGGAGTTGCCGCCGAACAGTCCGCTGCGGGACTCGGCCGGTTCGTAGGTCACCGACAGCTGGGTGGTGCCGAACTGGTATTCAAATGGTTCGCGTTCGTGGGCCTTGGACAGTCCGCGCACGCCGTAGGGCGAGAGGAACTCGCCCTCGTCGAACAGGCGCTGCAGCACCTGGCGCAGCCGGCGTCCGTGCAGCAGCGACAGCAGGCGGCGTTCGCCGTGACCCTTGGTGTGCCAGTGTGACACGAGCGCAGCCAGGTGCGGGTGGTGTTCCAGGAACCATTCCAGCCGGGCCTTGAATTGCGGCAGCCGGTCGACCAGCTCAGGGTCCAGTGGTTCGACAGCGAACAGCGGGATGAGACCCACCATGGAACGGAGCTTCAATGGCTGCGCAACGCCCCCCGGATGATTGATGACATCGTAGAAGAAGGCATCCTGTGGGTCCCACAAGCCGACACCATGGCCCACGCGGTCCATCGCCTCGGCGATGTGCAGGAAGTGCTCGAAGAACTTGCTGGCGATGTCCTCGTACACCGGGTTGTGCTGCGCGAGCTCCAGCGAGATGCGCATGAGGTTGAGCGCATACATCGCCATCCAGCTGGTGCCGTCGGCCTGGTCGAGGAAACCGCCGGTGGGCAGCTGCTGGCTGCGGTTGAACACCCCGATGTTGTCAAGTCCGAGGAACCCGCCCTGGAACAGGTTGTGGCCGCCGGCGTCCTTGCGGTTCACCCACCAGGTGAAGTTCAGCATCAGCTTGTGCAGGATGCGCTCGAGGAACGCCAGGTCGCCGTGGCCACCGTTGCGGCTGCGCTCGATCGTGAACACGCGCCACGCCGCCCAGGCATGAACCGGGGGGTTGGCGTCGTCGAAGGACCACTCGTAGGCCGGGATCTGCCCGTTGGGGTGCAGGTACCACTCGCGGGTCAGCAGCACCAGCTGTTGCTTGGCGAAGGCCGGATCGAGATAGGCGAATGCAATGCAATGGAAGGCCAGGTCCCAGGCGGCGAACCAGGGGTATTCCCACTTGTCGGGGACGGAGAGGATGTCGGCACTGTCCAGGTGCCGCCAGTCACGGTTGCGGCCGTGCTGCCGCTGAGCAGGAGGGGCAGGCTGCGCGGGATCGCCCTCGAGCCAGCGTGGTACCCGCAGGTGGAAGAACTGCTTGCTCCAGATCAAGCCGGCGAAGGCCTGGCGCTGCACGGCGCGGGCATCGGCGCTGTCCATGCCGGTCTGCAGCTGGGCGTGGAACTCGTCCGCCTCCCGCATGCGCGCGGTGAACACCTGCTCGAAGTCGTCAAACGCGGCCGCTGAGCCGCGGGTCAGCCGCAGGCGCAGCTGCCAGGATTCTCCGGCGGGGACCTGCTGCCTGAACCATGCGGCGGCCTTGGTGCCTTGCCGTTGCGGATTGACCGCTTCGGTCCGGCCGTGAACCACGCGGTCGTGGAACGCGTCCTTCCAGAAACCCGGCCGCGGTGGCGCATCCCACAGGCGCGTGGCGTTGGAGTCGTTGTCGCAGAACAGGAAGTCGCAGGGTGTGCCTTCGACCTGCAGGCAGTACGCGCCGAGCGTGGCGTGCTGCGCCTTGAGGCCGCCGGCATCCTGCTGTATCAGGGGCCGCGCGCCACCGCTGTTCCAGCTCCAGGTGTTGCGGAACCACAGCTGCGGCAGCAGGTGGAGTGTGGCGGGCTCCGGGCCGCGGTTGACCGCCGTGATCCGCATGAGGATGTCCTCGGGCGAGGCCTTGGCGTATTCAACGCTGACATCGAAGTATCTGCCGCCGTCGAACAGGCCGGTATCCAGCAGCTCGTACTCCGGCTGGTCGCGGTCGCGGTCTTCGTTCATGCACACCAGGTGGTCGTACGGGTACTCAGCCTGCGGATACTTGTAGAGCATCCGCAGGTACGAGTGGCTGGGAGTGGCGTCGAGGTAGTAATAGAGCTCCTTGACGTCCTCGCCGTGATTGCCCTCGACGTTGGTGAGTCCGAACAGGCGCTCCTTCAGGATCGGGTCACGCCCGTTCCACAGCGCGAGCGCCAGGCACAGGCGTTGCGCGCTGTCGGACAGACCGGCGATGCCGTCCTCTCCCCAGCGGTAGGCGCGGCTGCGGGCCTGCTCGTGCGGGAAGTACTGCCAGGCGTCACCGTCGGAGCTGTAATCCTCCCGTACGGTGCCCCACTGGCGCTCGGACAGGTACGGACCCCACTTATGCCAGCCTTCCTCCTGCGGGAAGGTCTCCTGCAGGCGTTCCTGCTCCGCATTCAAAATCGCCATCTCTTCCGCCTGTGGTCCGTCAACTCTGTAAAATATGAATTTGAAACGCCGTGATGGAGTTCATGGTAACCATATCATGTCGTGATTGAATGTACCCCGGGCTCGCCCAGGGGCGTAGACTGCCACGGCGAACGGCGCGTCCACCGCCGGAACTTCGCAACAATGCGGGGGCAGTCCATGCAGTCGCGGCAACGCTCACCGGGACAGATCGCGGGCATCATCGCCGTACTGGTGGCGATCTTAGGTGTTGCCATTCCGCTGCTGATTGCAATCCTGCTGGCCGATCGGCAGGGCCGGGAAACAGAGATGCGGCTGGTCTCTGCCTACGCGGACGACGTCCTGCATCGCGCCGAAACCAGCATCAGCCAGGGCTATACGGCCATCAGGACCCTGGCGGACCGCAATCCGGCGGAGCCGTGTTCCGATGAGAGCGTGGCGCTGATGCGCAAGCTGGACCTGGAGTCGAGCTACCTGCACGCGGTAGGTTATGTGGTGAACGGCCACATGGTCTGTTCATCGCAGGGCCGCGAGGGGATCGACTTTCCGCTGGGTCCGGTGGACTGGGTGTCACAGCGGCATGTCCGCATCCGCCTCAACGTCCGGTTCCCGTTCGACGAAGCCGATACCTACATCGTGGTGGAACGCAACGGCTTTGCCGCGATCATGAACAGGGACCTCGCGCTGGAGGCCACCACCAACGAAGAAGATGTTTCGCTGGGCTTTTTCCAGCCCATCAACGGCAGATTCATGGCGCTGCGGGGCTACGTCAAGCCGGAGTGGGTCGGATCGCCCACGCGGCAGGTGCCGCGCGGGCACAGCGTGCGGACGTTCGTGGACGCGGGCTACGTGGTGGCCGTTGCACGCTCCAACCGCTACCTGCTGGGGGCCGTGGCCGCGCTGCCGGTGACCTACATGCACGCACAGGAGCGCTCCACGGCCATGGTGCTGGTGCCGGTGGGCCTGGTTGCGGGCATCGCGCTGGCGCTGGCGGCACTGTACCTGGTGAGGCGGCAGGTGGCACTGCCGGCGATGATCCGCGCCGGCCTGCGACGGCAGGAGTTCTACATGGTGTACCAGCCGGTGGTGGACCTGTGCACCGGCGAGTGGGTGGGGGCGGAGGCGCTGCTGCGCTGGCGGCGGGCCAATGGCGAGCTGATGCGCCCGGACCTGTTCATCCCGGCGGCCGAGGATGCAGGCCTGATCCAGGACATCACCCGCCGGGTGGTGGAGCTGGTGACGCAGGACCTGAACGATGTTTTCAGCATCGCACCGCGCTTCCACGTGGCCATCAACCTGTCCCCCATCGATCTTACCTCCGGCGACGTGCTCGAACTCATGGGCGGCATGGCCCACAGGATGAAGGCCGGTCCGGGCAACCTCGTGATCGAGGTGACGGAACGCGGCTTCCTGGATCGTGAGCTGGCGCAGGGAGTCCTGCACAGCCTGCGGGATGGGGGGGTGAAGGTGGCCATTGATGACTTCGGCACCGGCTACTCCACCCTGGCTTACCTGGAGAACTTCGAGATCGACTACCTGAAGATCGACAAGTCCTTCGTCGACACCATGAACCTGGACACGCCGACCAGCCAGGTGGCGCTGCACATCATCGGCATGGCCCGCTCCCTGGACATAGAGCTGATCGCCGAAGGTGTGGAGACCGGAACCCAGGCGACCTTGCTGCGCGAACTCGGTGTGCAGTACGCGCAGGGCTGGCACCTGAGCCGGCCGATGGCGGCGGAGGAACTGCTGCTGGGCCTGCAGCGGGCCCGTCCCAGAAAGCTGATGCTGGTCTCGATGGCCGGTTGAAGCGGCCCCAAAAGACCTGTGCGCGGGCGGTGGTTGCTCGAGGCCCGTCTCCCGGCGGAAGATGGGCCCCGGCCCACCGTTGACAAATCCAACAATCCGGCCACAAGGGGGAGTCATGAACCGACGAGTCACTGCCATGACGGCGGTACTGGCCCTGGCCTCGGGTGATGCGCTGGCGGCCGGCTGCAACCACGACCGAGCCTGCCTGGAGAAGGTCATGGATACCTACCTTGCGGCTGTGGTGGGCCATGATCCGGGCCTGCTGCCCGTGCGGCGCAATGTGCGCTACACCGAGAACGGGGTACGGCTGAACCTGGGGGACGGGCTGTGGCAGACCGCATCCGCGGCCCCGACCTACCGCCTGGACATCATCGATGAGGAGGCGGGCCAGGTGGGCCTGCTGGGCCGGATAGAGGAAAACGGCAACAACAACTGGTTCGCCGTGCGGCTGAAGGTTGAGAACGATGGCCAGGTGTCGCAGATCGAGACGCTGCTGAACCGCAGCATCTCCGTCCAGCCGCAGGCCGCGACCAGCCACGGCAATACCGATCCGGCCCCGCTGATGGCGCAGGAGATTCCGGTGGATCATCGGGCCTCGCGCGCTCTCCTGGCCGCTGCCGGCAATGCCTAGTTCACCGGCATGGCCGACGAGGACAGCAGCCGCAACGTGCCGTTCGCCCCGGATTGCCAGCGGCGCGAGAACGGCACCGTGACCGCCAACAATCCCCAGGCCCCCAGGGGCTCGATGCGGTGGCTGGACTGCAAGTCGCAGTACGACACCGGCTTCTCCGTCATCGTCACCAACATCCGCGAGCGGCGCTTCGAGGTCGTGGACCGCACCAAGGGCCTCGCCTTCGGCTGGGGCTATTTCGACCATGACGGCACGCACGCGAAGTTCTCGCACACACTGGATCACACGCTCGTCGATGTGCCGGCGATGTTCCGGCAGCCGTTCAGCTTCTACATCGCCGAGGTCTTCAAGATCACGGACGGGAAGATCCGCCAGATCGAGGCCGTGTTGACGCCGGTGCCGTTCCGCATGGAGTCGGGCTGGTAGACATATTGCTCACAGGGGTAAAGCACATGCAAGCAAGGTACAGACTGTCTTTGATGATCGGCGCACTGGCGCTGTGCGCGACCGCCGTGCCGGCGCTGGCGCAGCAGGCGGCGCCCCGTAAGGTGCAGGGCCCGGTGCAGCCGCCGCCGGAGCCACCGCCGGTGTGCACGCGCGATTCGCTCAAGGCGGCGGTCGACAGCTACCTTGCGGCCCAGCAGTCCGGTGACCGCTCGAAGATGGCATTCGCGGACAAGGCCGTGTACCTGGAGGAAATGGCGCCGGTGGCCGCGGACAAGGGGCTGTGGAACACGCCGCTGCAGGTGGCCTTCAGCCGCAGCTTCTACGACACCACCCGCTGCAAGACCTTCTCGGAGGTCATCGTCACGCAGGGGCCTACGCAGTACGTGATCGGCACGCGCCTGTACGTCGATGCGGGCAGGATCAAGCGCATCGACAGCCTGGTCACCGAAAAGGGCGACTGGCTGTTCAACGCCAACAATTACCTGAAGTTCTCAAGCAGGGAGGACTGGCACACACTGTCGCCCGCGGAGCAGCGCCCGGCGCAGTACCTGATCAACGCGGGCAATGCCTACCTGGATGAGTTCGCGGACAAGTTCGTCGACGTGCCCTGGGGCAGCCCCTGCGCGCGGCTGGAGGGCGGCGCCTACACCGACCGCAACAACAACCCCGATTCCACCTGCAAGGTCGGCATTCCCAACGGCGTGCTGTACATCGTCAACCGTGATTACGTCGTCGACACCGAGCAGGGGGTGGTCAACATCTTCTGCCGCTTCGGCAACAGCGTCAGCGGCATGCCGGACTCACACACCTTCCGGCTGGTGAACGGCAAGCTGCGCTGGGTGCACACCCTGTCGGTGAACGTTGCGATGCATGCGCCGATGTCGCCGCAGGCGCCGGACTATTGAGCCTGTGCAACCCCCGGCGCCGCCTGCGCCGGGGGTTGCTGCCATCCCAGTCCCAGGCTTTTCTGCAGTGCCACGTAGTCCTGGGTCAGTCCGGAGACGGCCTGCTGGTAGGCGACTTCGGCCTGGATGCGGCGCGAGTCGGCGTCCAGCACGTCCAGGGTGGCCGCCGTGCCGCCTTGCAGGCGCACTTCGGTCAGCGCATACACCCGCTCGGCGGAGGCCAGGGCGCGGGCCAGGTCCGTCACCGTGTCGCGCTGGCCGCCGAAGCGCGCCAGTGACCCTTCGGCATCCTCCAGCGCGTTGAGGACGGCCTGCTGGTAGCTGGCTTCGGCCTCGTCGCGTGCTGCGCGGGCCTGGCTGACCTTGGCGCGCGTGCGGCCGAAATCAAACGGGGTCCACTGCAGGACGGGCGCGATCAAGGGCGTGAAGCTGCCGCTTTCAAACAGGGTGCCGGGCGAGGTTGAGGCAAACCCCAGGAAACCCAGCAGGCTGACCTTCGGGAAATACGCGGCGACGTTCTGCCCGATGATGGCGTTGCTCTGAGCGAGCTTGCGCTCGGCGCTCACCACGTCGGGGCGGCGCCGCAGCAGCGCGGCGGGATCACCGACGGGAATGCTGGCCGGCGCAGTGGGCACCGGCGTGGCGTCTGCAAGCATCTGGTCCAGGGAGCCGGGGGCGCCTCCGCTCAGCACCGCCAACCGGTCCAGCTGCTCGGTGACCAGTGCGGTCAGCGGCGCAAGGTCGGCGCGGGTGTTGTCCAGCTGGTTGGTGATGCGCGCGACGTCGAGGTCCGATGCGGTGCCGCCGCCGCGGCGGGCCTGCATCAGCCGCAGCAGCTGGGTGTCGATCTCGATGTTGCGCCGGGTGAGGGCGCGGCGTTGCTGCGCGTCGCGCAACTGCACGTAGGCGTCGGCGACTTCCGCGGACAGGCTGACGCGGACGTCTTGCAGGCTGGCGGCGGAGGCCTGGGTGCCGGCCGAGGCGGCCTCGACCGCGCGGCGGGCGCCGCCGAAGATGTCGATCTCCCAGCTGGCGTCAAACCCCAGGGAATACAGATTGAGATCGCCGCTGCTGCTGCTCAAGGGATTCTTGAGGCGCAGGTAGGCCGCAGAGCCGCCGGTGGTCGGCAGTTCACCGGCACGCTGCTGTGACAGCGTGGCGCGGACTTCGCGCAGCCGGGCCTGCGCAACCGCGACGCTGGGATTGGCCTTGAGGGCGGTGTCGATCAGCCGGTCGAGCATCGGATCCTTGAGCGCGGTCCACCACTGTGCCGGCGGCTCGGCGGCCGTGTTGTCTGGCAGGGCGCGCTGGAACGTGGTTTTCACCTGCGGCGAGGCAGGCGGTCCCTTGTAGTCGGGGCCGACCGTGCAGGCCGCCAGGCCCAGCACGAGCGGACCGAAGAATCCGAGCCTGGCGTAGCCCGGGGCGCCCTGGTTGGCGCGGCTGGAGGGGAAATGGCGGTTCAATGGCATCGCGGCAGTTCCATTCAATGGGCGGCCTCGGCAGGACGAGCGCCGGGAGGCTGGGCCGCTGGTGCACGCAGGATGAGCAGCAGCGGCAGCATCAGGAACAGGCACACGCCCAGCACCCAGAAGCACTCGGAGTAGGTGATGACCATGGCCTGGCGGTGGATCTGGCCGGCGAGTGAGGCCAGCGCCTGACCCTGGGCCAGCACCGTGTCGCCGTTGTTGCCGGCGAAGAGCGCGGCCTGGCTGGCGAGCCGGTCCTGTACCAGGGCGGAATTGGCCCGGACCGTTTCGCGGATGACGTCAGCGTGGAGTTCCACGCGCCGGTCGATGAACACACCCAGCAGCGCGAGGCCGAAGGAGCCGCCGAGGTTGCGCGCCATGTTGAACAGACCGGCGGCATCGGCGGCGTCGGCGCGGCTGACCGAGCCGACGGAGATCTGGTTCAGCGGCATGAAGGAGAATATCTGGCCCACGCCTCGCAGCAGCTGTGAGAAGACGAAGTCTCCGCCGGCGGAATCCGGCGTGAGATGGACGTCGACGAAACAGCTGATGGCAAAGGCCAGCAGCCCGATCAGCACCAGCACCCGGATGTCGGCTTTGCCCAGCAGGCGCGGCAGCACGGGCATGAGCCCGAAGGCGGGCAGCCCTGAGAGTGCGAGGATCCAGCCGGATTGTTCGGCGTTGTAGCCCGAGATGCCGGCAAGGAACTGCGGCAGCACATACAGGATGCCGTAGATCACCATGCCGACGCACACGACGATGATGGTGGCCCCGGCGTAGGACCTGTTCCGCATCAGCGACAGCTTGATGATCGGCCTGCGACTGGTGAACTGGGAAATCCCCATGGCAATCAGACCCACGATCGAGGCGACCGTGAGGTTGCGGATCAGGTGCGAGTCGAACCACTGTTCGCGCTGGCCTTCCTCCAGCACGATGGTCAGGCAGGACAGGCCCACGGACATGCCGATGATGCCGAGCCAGTCCGCATTGACCAGTTCGTGCATGTCGGCTTTTTCCGGCGGCAGGCCCAGCATCAGCAGGCTGACCAGCGCGAAGGCCACCGGGATGTTGATGAAGAAGCACCACTGCCAGCTGACATGCTCGGTCAATGTGCCGCCGATGACGGGCCCCAGCAGCGGCCCCAGCAGCACGATCAGGCCGAAGAGCGTCATGCCGATGGGCATCTGGTGGCGCGGCAGCCGGGTGCGCACGATGGTCTGCGCAGTGGGGATGAGGGCGCCGCCGAAGAACCCCTGGCCCACCCGGCCCAGGATCATGGCGGTGAGCGTGTGGCTCAGGCCGCACATGATAGAGAACACGGTGAACAGGATGGCGCAGGTCAGCAGCAGCTTGCGCATGCCCAGCAGGCGGCTGAGCCATGCCGACAGCGGGATCATGACGACCTCGCTCACCAGGTAGCCGGTGGAGATCCAGGTGCCTTCGGTGCCGCTGGCGCCGACCTCACCCTGGATCTGCGGCAGGGCGGAGTTGGTGATGGAAATGTCCAGCGATGCGATCAGCGCGCCCAGTGCGCCTGCAATGACCGCCAGCCAGTCGAGGGTGCTGGCGTTGGGCTCGTCGTGGGGCGTGCGGGACACTTACCGCGTCCCGTCCTGGCGGGTATCGACGTCGGCGGTGACGGACATGCCGGGCACCAGCCGGCCGGCCAGTTCGGGCGGCACATCGATATGGATGCGCACGGGCACGCGTTGCACGATCTTGGTGAAGTTGCCGGTGGCGTTCTCAGGCGGCAGCAATGCGAACTGCGCGCCGGTGCCGGGGGCGAAGCTGTCGATGTGGCCGTGGAGGGGGCCGTCACCCAGGGCATCGACATGGATCTCGGCGGGTTGGCCGACGCGCATGCGTCTGACCTGGGTCTCCTTGAAGTTCGCCACCAGGTAGATGTTCTGCACCGGCACCACGCTCATCAGCCGGGTACCGGGCTGCACGTACTGGCCCACGCGGGCGTTGTTGTCGCCGATGCGGCCGTCCATGGGCGCCTTGATGATGGTGTCGTCGACGTTGAGCTGGGCGGTGTGCACAGCGGCCTCGGCGGCTTGCAGCTGCGCCCTGGCCTGGTTCTCCTGGCTCTCCAGGGTCGAGATCTGGTGTTCGGCCGAGTGCAGGGCGGCAGCGGCGGCCTGCTGCTGGGCCACGGCCACGTCGCGCTGGTTGACGGCCTGCGCGTAGCGTTCCTCGGTCTCCACACCCTGCGCATGCAGGCCCTTGTAGCGCTGTTCCTCGGAACGGGCAAAGCGGGCGTTGGCCTCGGCCACGGCCAGCTGCGCCCGGCTCTGCTCGATGGCGGACTTCTGCTGGACGACCTGGCTCTGCAGGGCGGCGATGTCCGCGTCGCGTGCATTCACCGTGGCGGCCTGCTGGTTCAGGCTGGCGCGGTAGGTGCGCACGTCGATGCGCACGAGTGGGTCCCCGGCTTTGACCTTCTGGTTGTCCTTGATATAGACCTGCTCGATGTAGCCGGCGACGCGTGGCGCCATGGCGACCAGGTCGGCCTGCAGGTAGGCGTCGTCGGTGGACTCCACGAAGCGGCCGTGCAGCAGCCATTCGACCCCGTAGGCGAGGCCGGCGAGGACGATCACCGCGGCGGCGGTGCCCAGGATGATGTGGTTGCGGGATTCTTTCGGGTCTGGGGGCGGGGCGTCGGCCATGGAACAGGCTCCGGATGTATGCCAGCTGGAACATGTTGTCCAACTGGAAATTATTTGTCAAGTGGAATACATTTGCGACCGGCCAATTCCGTGACGGGCAGCGAGATCCATGGGCAACGACATTGCGGCACAACGCAGGCATCCCGAGGAGGGGGGGTACGCACGCGGTGAGGAAACCCGCGGACGCATCATCGCAGCGGCCCTGCAGATTTTCGGTGACCATGGTTATGATCAGGCGTCGACGCGGCAGATCGCCACCAGCGCCGGTGTCAATCCCCCGGCCCTGCAGTACTACTTCGGAGGCAAGGAAGGACTGCACCGCGCCTGTGCCCAGCACATCGTCGAAAGAGTGAGCGAAGTGCTCGATCCGGCGCTGAAGCGGGCCGCGCGCGTGACACGCGAGGGAGCGCGCGGCGAGGTGGCTGAGGCGCTGTGCGATGTGCTGGAGGCCATGATCGACGGCCTGATGGCGGCCGGAGCTGAAAGCTGGGGGCGCTTCATCGCCCGCGGCAAGGTCGATGGCGCAGGCCCCGCGATGGCCCTGATCTATGAACACATCGGCATGCATCTGCGCGATGCCATGATGGGGCTCATTGCCCTGTCGACCGGCCAGCCGCTGCGCGCCGAGATCACCCAGCTGCGCGCAGGCACCGTGCTGGGCCAGGTCACGACGTTTTATGCGAACCGTGAACATCATCTGGCCGCCATGGGGTGGAAGGACTTTGACTCCCGGGCGCTGACACTGATCAAGTCCGTGGTGGTGCAGAACACCCGGCTGCTGCTGGCGGGCTGGTCCGGTGCGCCGCGCGGCCGGCTCCGGGCCGGACAAAAATAAGTCAACAAACGTGCCGGAAAGACAGTTGCCGGTTTTCGGGAGTTCTTCCCAGCCGTTGCTTTGAGGGTACAATCGCGACCCACACTGATCCGACCGCCCTTCAGGGGGGACCATGCCGACTCGTACATTGAACAAGGTTCCGGGGCTCAAGGCCCTGTTGTTCGCCATGGCCTCGGGTGCCGCGCTGGCCGCAGGTCCTGCGAACGTCAATGAGCAGCGCATGGCAGACCCCGTGGCGACCGCCGACAACTGGATGACGTACGGCGGCACCTACTCCGAACAGCGCTTCAGCCCGCTAAAGCAGATCAACAAGGGCAATGTCGACAAGCTGCACCTGGCGTGGTTCGCCGACTACGACACCAACCTGTCGCAGGATGGCACGCCGCTGGAGATCGACGGCGTGCTGTACGTGTCCACCGCCTGGAGCAAGGTGTACGCCTTCGATGCGCACAACGGCAGGAAGCTGTGGGAGTACGACCCGAAGACGCCGGGGCAGTGGATCCGCAATGTCTGCTGCGGCATTGTCAACCGCGGCATCGCCGCCTGGAACGGCAAAATCTACATCGGCACCCTGGATGGACGCCTGGTTGCCATCGATGCCGCCACCGGCAAACCGGTGTGGGAAAAGCTCACCATTGATCCCAAGCAGCACTACTCCATCACCAGCGCCCCGCGTGTG
This sequence comes from Gammaproteobacteria bacterium, assembly GCA_027451085.1. Lineage (GTDB taxonomy): Bacteria > Pseudomonadota > Gammaproteobacteria > Steroidobacterales > Steroidobacteraceae > DAIDKA01. Next base: position 1,536 of record DAIDKA010000001.1, on the reverse strand, counting down.
GCCAAGGGCAGGGTGCTGATCGGCCTGTCCGGCGGTGAGTACGGGGTGCGCGGTTACATCAGCGCCTATGACGCTGAGACCGGCAGGCTCGACTGGCGCTTCTACACGGTGCCCGGCGATCCGTCCAAGGGTCCGGACCATGCCGCTTCGGACTCCGTCATGGCCAAGGCCGCCAGGACCTGGCACGGGCAGTGGTGGAAACTCGGTGGTGGCGGCACCACCTGGGATGCCCTGGTCTATGACCCGGTGACCAATCTCGTGTACTTCGGCGTCGGCAACGGCACGCCATGGAACGATGCCTACCGCGATCCGCAGACCGGCGACAACCTGTTCCTCGCGTCCATCGTCGCGGTCAACGCGGACACCGGCGAGTACGTCTGGCATTACCAGGAGACCCCGGCCGACACCTGGGACTACGATGCGGTGAGCCCGCTGTCCGTCGTGGACATGGCGATCGACGGCAAGAAGCGGCGCGTGCTGCTGCAGCCCTCGAAGAACGGGTTCTACTACGTGATCGAGGCCCGCACCGGCAAGCTGCTCAAGGCCACTCCATTCGTCGACGTCAACTGGGCCGATGGCGTGGACATGAAGACCGGCCGGCCGCGGGTGCGGCCTGAGGCCCGCTACCCCAAGGGCAGCGGCGGCTTCGACCTGTATCCCGGCGTGCAGGGCGCGCATGGCTGGCATGCCAACTCATACAGCCCGGACACGGGCCTGATGTACACGCCCACCCAGCATGCGTACTTCCCCATGATCTATGACCCGCACTACAAGGTCAGCGAAACGGGCTACAACCTGGGACTTGATTTCTACGCCCAGGTGACCTGGTACAAGACGCACCCGGACGCGAAACAGGGCTTTGCGTCGTTCCTGCAGGCCTGGGACCCGAAGACGGGCAGGGCCGTGTGGTCCAGCGACGAGAACCAGGGTCCCACCGGTGGTGCCGTGTCGACGGCCGGCGGACTGGTGTTCCAGGGCAATGGCACCGGCAACCACTTCCGCGCCTTCGATGCTTCGACCGGCAAGGTGCTGTGGAGCTTCGATGCGCAGACCTCGGTGCTGGCCGGGCCCATCAGCTATGAGCTGGACGGCAGGCAGTACATCGCGGTGAGCGTGGGTGGCGTCGCGGGCGACTACTACGCGCCCAACTATTCGCGCATGCTGGTGTTCTCGCTGGATGGCAAGGCCGTGCTGCCGCCGACCAAGCCGTACACTCCGCGGCCGCTGCTGCCGCCGCCGGTGGACGCCAGCGCCACCGCCGCTGACATCAAGGCCGGTGAGCAGCTGTATGCCCATAACTGCGCGGCCTGCCATGGCGACCGCGGCCAGACCCGCGGTGCGAACTTCCCGGACCTCACCCGCACGCCGATGCTGTACACCCAGGAGGGTTTCAATGCGGTGGTGCTCAAGGGCCAGCTGTCCGCGCGCGGCATGGCGTCGTTCGGGGATACGCTCAAGCCTTCGGACACCTTCAAGATCCGCAACTTCCTGATCGACAGCGCCAACAAGCTGAAGAATGCGCCGCCGCCGGCGGCG